>DATABV010000078.1:0-1908 GCA_036259395.1 Thermoleophilaceae bacterium
GTCGCGAACAGGATCGCCGCCGACCCGGCGCCCATCAGCCCGGCCGCCGAGCCGGCCGAGTCGATGTCGCCGAAGAGGCCGATCAGAAGCATCGCCAGACCGCCGAGGCCGAGCAGCGCCGCGACGACCGCCGTGATCCTCCCCCGCCGGCGACGCTCGGGCAGCGCGGCCTCGAGCAGCGCCGCCATCGGCGTCACGCGCGTCGCGCGCAGCGCCGGCGTCAGCGCGGCCGCCAGCGTGATGCCCAGGCCGACCGCGAGCGCGACGATCACCGTGCGCGTCGCGAACACGAGCCCGGTGTTCGGCAGGTCGATCCCGATCGCCTCGAAGAGCGCGTTGATGCCGGCAGCGAACCCGATGCCGGCGACGAGCCCGAGCAGCGATCCGAGCAGCCCGATGACGAGCGCCTCGAGCAGGACCGCGGTGAGAATCTGGGCGCGCGAGGCGCCCAGCGTGCGCAGCAGCCCGAACTCGCGTATCCGCTGCGCCACCGTAATCGAGAAGGTGTTGAAGATCTGGAAGCCGCCCACGACGACCGAGATCCCGGCGAAGACGAGCAGCGCGATCTTCAGGAAGCCGAGGTCGCTGCCGATCTCGTCGGTCTCCCGCTGGGCGTTCTCCTGCCCGGTCTCGACCTGGACCGTCGACGGGACGACGCGCGCGACACGGCGCTCGAGCTCGGTCGGCGAGACGCCCGGGTCGGCGGCGACGGAGATCTGATCGAACTTGCCCTCGCGGCCCGTGATCCGCTGCGCCTCGGGCAGCGTCAGCGTCACCGAGCTCGAGCCGCCGGTCTCGGTGTCTCCGAGCTTGTTGATGCCGACGACGCGGAAGCGCTTCAGCGGCCCGTCGGCGGCGACGCCGATCGTGTCGCCGACCTCGATCCCGGCGCGGTCGGCGTTCGACTCGTCGATCGCGGCCTCGCGCGCGCTGCTCGGCGCGCGGCCCTCGACGTAGGTCAGCGTGTCGAACGGCTTGCTGGCTGCCGAGAACGCGAACTGCGGCGCGAAGCCCTGCCCCAGTGGCTCGCCCTCTGCGTCGGTGATGCGGACGAGCGCGAAGATCCCGCCCTCCGCCTTCGCGACCCCGGGCACCCGCTCGACGCGGTCGAGCAGCGACGCCGAGAAAGGCGGCGGCTCGCTGGTCTCCTGCGCGACGATCTCCTTCGGCACGACGACGACGTCGGTGCCGGACAGCGCCGTCTCGAAGATGTCGTCGAACGACCGGTTGATCGTGTCGGTGAGGATGTAGGTGCCGGCGACCAGCGCGACGCCGAGCAGCACCGCGAGGACGGTGCTGAACGCGCGCAGCTTGCGTGACGCCAGGCTCTTGAGCGCGACCGAGGTCATGCGGCTAGGCGACGGCCTTCATCAGCTCGAGCACGTCGTCCTCGCCGCCGGCGACGCCGTCGTGGGCGACGCGGCCGTCGCGCAGGACGACCAGGCGGTCGGCGTACGCCGCCGCGTGGGCCTCGTGGGTGACCATCACCACCGTCTGGCCGAGCTCGTCGACCGAGTGGCGCAGCAGCGACAGCACCTCGTCGGAGGCCTTCGAGTCGAGGTTGCCGGTTGGCTCGTCGGCGAAGACGACGGCCGGTTTCGACACAAGCGCCCGCGCGACCGCGACGCGCTGCTGCTGGCCCCCCGACAGCTCGGCCGGGCGGTGCGTACGGCGGTCGCCGAGGCCGACGACCTCGATCAGGTGGTCGAGCCACTCGGCGTCGGGCTTGCGCCCAGCGATCGAGAGCGGCAGGCGGATGTTCTCCTCCGCGGTCAGCACGGGCAGCAGGTTGAAGAACTGGAAGGCGAATCCGACCACCGCGCCGTAGTAGCGCCGGTAGTCGTCCTTGAGCTGCTTCCCGTACCCCCCGCCCGGGGTGAAGCGCTGGATCCCGCCCATGAAGCCGTA
>DATABV010000079.1:0-17226 GCA_036259395.1 Thermoleophilaceae bacterium
GGCGATGGGTGCGGCGGTCGCCGAGGCCAACGACCTCGATCAGGTGCTCGAGCCACTCGGCGTCGGGCTTGCGTCCGGCGATCGAGAGCGGCAGGCGGATGTTCTCCTCCGCGGTGAGCACCGGGAGCAGGTTGAAGAACTGGAAGACGAAGCCGAGCTTGTCCCTGCGCAGGCGCGTGAGGCGGTTGTCGTCCAACCCGCTGAGCTCGACGCCGTCGAGCACGACCGACCCGCCGGTCGGCTTGTCGAGGCCGGCGAGCAGGTGCATCAACGTGGACTTGCCGGAGCCCGACGGGCCCATGATGGCGGCGAACCGGCCGCGCTCGAAGCGGGTCGACACGCCGGCGAGCGCGTCGACTGCCGCCTCGCCCTCGCCGTAACGGCGCTGCAGGTCTGCGGCCGTGACGATCGCCCCGCCGCTCGGCGTCGGCGAGCCTCCATCGGTGCTCGAAACGTTCATGGGCCGCACTGTTGCACGCCTCGCAGCCTCGGGCGCTCCCGGCAGCCCGTCTCCTCTCGGTACGGCTAGCCGCACCTATCATCCGCCGACATGGAGCCGCAGGCGATCGACTTCCCGCCGGCGCCAGCGCCGGCGCCGGCGGTGCGCCGTCCGCCCGCGCCGCTGCACGGCGGGCCGATCGCCCTGCTGCGCTTCATGCGACGCAATCGCATGTTGACGCCGAAGTACGCGCGGCTGCTCGCGGGACTCCTGCGGCGACGCTGGCTGACGCGCTACGGCCGCCGCCTGCGCAGCGACGGCATCGCCTTCGTGGCGTCCGACGTCACGATCCAGATCGGAGAGCGCGGACGGGTCGAGCTCGGCCGCTGGTCCTGGCTTGGGCATGGCACCAAGGTCCGTTGCCACGAGGGCACGGTCTCGATCGGGGCGAAGACCGTGATGGGACAGGAGTGCACGATCTCCGCGTATCAGCACGTCTCGATCGGTCGCGAGTGCGTGATCGCCGACCGCGTGATGCTGATCGACTTCGACCACGGGATGGTCGAGGTCGACCGTCCGGTGCGCCTGCAGGGCATCTACAAGCGCGACGTGCGCGTCGGTAACAACGTCTGGATCGGCTACGGGGCCTGCATCCTGCGCGGAGTGACGATCGGCGACAACGCGGTGATCGGCACCAACGCCGTCGTGACCCGCGACGTGCCGGCCAACGCGGTCGTCGGCGGCGTGCCGGCACGCCTGATCCGCATGCGCGACGAGCCGCGGACGATGCGATGGGAGTAGCCGGCGAGGGCGAGACGGACGCGGACCGCCCAGCGGGCGTGCTCGCGCGCGGGCCCTGGGATCCCGAGCGGGTCGAGGTCCGCTGGAGCGAGCAGCCCTTCGAGCCCGACGACCAGACCGCCGCAGCCGCCGACGCGGCGCTGGCCGAGCTGGGCGACCGCGGGTCGCCGACGCACGACGGCCTTGGCGCACGCGTCGCGAGCTATGAGCACCGGCCCGACGGCATCGTGCTGGACATGCAGCCGGTGCGCTGGGCGCTGCGGCTCGCGGGCGACGCGGTCGACAGCATCTCCTCGCTGTGCGTGGTCCGCGACGTCGACGGACGCTGGCTCGCCGGCCGCCGAGCCCCGTGGGTGGCGAGCTGGGCCGGTCGCTGGGCGCTCGGCGCCGGCGGCGCGGTCGAGGTCGGCGAGAACCCGGCCGAGACGCTGGCGCGCGAGCTCGAGGAGGAGTGGTCGGTGACGCCGGAGCGACTCAGCGCGGAGGCCCTGATCAGGCTGCCGACCGGTCTGCTGCTCTTCGTCGGCTTGGCGCAGCTGCCGGCGGGCGCCGAGGTCAAAATCGATCCCGAGCACGATGCCCATGCCTGGTGGCCGGCGGCGATCGAGGACTGGCCCGACGAGGCCGACGCCCCGCTGCGCCTGATGGCGACGATGCTCGCCGGCTAGAGGACGCGCGGGCGGGTCGCCGCCAGGTCGCGGTAGAGCTCGGCCGTCTGCCGTGCCACGTCGGCCCAGTCGAACGTCAGCACGTGCTCGGACGCCTCGGCGACGAGGCGATCGCGCAGCTCGGTATCGGTCAGCAGCCGTTCCGCCATCTGACCGAGCGAGTCGGGGTCGCGCGAGTGGAAGCGCAGCCCGACGTCGTCGTTGGGGACGACCTCGCGCAGGCCGCCGGTGTCGGCGACCAGGCAGGGGCAGCCAGACGCCATCGCCTCGAGCGCCACGAGGCCGAAGGGCTCGTAGATCGACGGCACCACGGTCAGGTCACTGATCCTGTAGAGCGAGTGCAGGACGTCGTCGCCGATCCAGCCGACGAAGGCCCCGTGCTCGTCGAGCCCGAGACGCGTCGCCTGCGCACGCAGCTCCTGCTCCGCGGTTCCGGAGCCGGCGACGATGAAGCGGACGTTGCCGACGCGCTCGATCAATCCCGGCAGCGCCTCCAGCGCGAGCTGGAAGCCCTTCTCGTAGACGAGCCGGCCGACCAGCAGGACCAGCCGCTCGTCGGGCCCGGCAAAGCGCGAGCGCAGCGCCTCGAGGTCGTCCACCGGGACCAGGTCGGCCGGATCGATCCCGTTCGGGATCACGGCGATCCGGTCCTCCTCGAGCCCGTAGATGTCTGAGACGTGCTCGCGCATGTAGGCCGAGCAGGCGATCACGCGCTCGGCGCGGTTCGCCATCCAGCGCTCGACGCCGTGGATGTGGCTCTGCGGGTGCTTGTCGACCCAGCCCTGATGACGGCCGTACTCGGTCGCGTGGATAGTGACGGCGAGCGGACAGCGGAAGCGGTTGGCGAGGTGGTCGCCGGCGACAGCGACGAGCCAGTCGTGACCGTGGACGAGGTCGAAGTCGTAGCGGTCCCCCACCTCCACACCGGCGGCCAGCATGTCGGCGTTCATGTGCTCGACCCAAGTGACGAACTCGCCGAGGTCGCGCGGACGCTCCGGCTCGCGCACGCGGTGGACGACCACGCCGTCGAGTTCCTCCTCAGGCGGGCTCTCCTCGAGCCCGCGCGCCAGCACGTGCACCTCGACCCCCTGGGCGACGAGGTTCTCGGCGAGCTTGCGCACGTGGCGAGCGAGGCCGCCCTCGATCAGCGGCGGGTACTCCCAGGAGAGGATCAGGACGCGCATGGCTCAGGGTGCGGCTAGAGACGCCAGCGCCAGGTCGGGCGCCAGGTTGCGGAGGGAAGGCTCCGGCACGGGCGCGGAGTCTGCCAGAGCGCCGAGCGCGGCGTCGTGCGCGGCGAGGTGCCCGCGCAGTCGGTCGTGGGGGTACTCCGAGGCGAGCTCGCGGGTGACCTGGAACGGCCAGTCGCTGGCCTGGAGCGCAAGCAGCTCGCGGGCAGCGCGCTCGAGCGGCGCTCCCCCAGAGGTGCCCGAGCTTGCCGCGACGACGGTTCGCAGCTCCGCCCCGCGGGCCGCGAACGCCAGCTCGGCGACACGCGGGGAGTCCCAGGTCGAGAGGTCCTTGTCGGTCCCCCATGTCGAAGCCGCCAGCTCTCGCTCGACCGGCTCGACCCGCCCGACCGCATCGCCGACGGTCGCCAGCTCGAGGCCGCATGCCTCAGCCTCGACGATGACCGCGCGCAGCCACTCCAGACCCTCATACCACCAGTGGCCGAGCAGCTCGGTGTCGAGCGCGCAGCAGAGGACTCCGGGCCGCCCCGCCTGCGCGGAGTAGGCGTCCAGACGCGCGACTGCGCGCTCGACGAAGTCACGCGCGTGCTCGCGCGCCGCGCCGCGGGCGACCTCCGGCGAGTAGACCGCGCCGCCGTTGCTCCACGGGCGCATGTGGTGGACGGTCCCGCGGTGGTAGTCGCGGTAACGCGGGTCGGCGGGATAGCCGCTGCGATCACTCCAGACCAGCTCGACCGTCTGCCAGTCGACCGGCACGGCGATCGGCCCGGCCGCGGTGGCGATCGGCTCGAGCTGCCGCGCCGAGCCGTATCCGAGGGCGGCGGTCTGGTCGACGCACAAGGCCCCCACCCCATGCGGCGCCAATCTCTCCCCCAGGCCCGGGGCGTAGGCGCACTCGGGCAGCCAGAACCCGCCACCCCAGCCCGAGAAGCGGCGTTGGTGCCCGGCGATGCCGGTCGCGACCTGCAGCCGCAGGCCCGCGTCGGTCGCGAGCAGTGGCAGCACCGCGTGCGTCGCGGCTGACGTCCACAGCTCGACCGGACTCTTCGCCGCCACCCGCGCGAACCGGCCGACGAGGTCCCCGCCGCAGGCCTCCACAGACGCCGCGGCCGCCGCGTAGTCGCCCGCGGCCCGCCTGACCTCGGCCGCCAACTCGGGCTCGCCGGCCTGCTCGAGGCCGGCGGCGTCCTCGTCGTGAACCCGCCGGCGCGTGCCGCGCAGATAGGCGATCAGTCGCTGGCCCGCGGGTCCGGCAAGCGCCTCGAGCTGATCGCAGAGCACCGGCGTCAGACCGAGCGTCAGCGGTGCGTTGGTCTCTTCGAGCAGGTCGAGCAGCGGCAGGTAGACGCAGGCGACCGCCTCCCAGAGCCACTCCTCGCCGAACGGCCAGGTCCCGAAGCCCTCGACGTAGGGCATGTGCGAGTGGAGGACGAGGCTGAGCGTGCCGCGGTCGCGGCTCATCGCAGGACGGCGACGAGGTCCAGCGCACGGTCGAGCGGACCGGAGCGCAGGTCGAAGTCGCTTGCCGCGATCGCCGGAGTGAACCAGTCGTAGAAGCGACCGGTCAGGCCGAGGCGCTTGTGGACCGCATCCCAGCCGAGCTTCAGCGCCAGCTCGTGCACGCGCAGCTTGCGTGCGTGGAAGAGGCCGAGCAGCTCGACGTCTTCGAAGACGGACTCGCAGAGCGCCCTGAACTCCTGCGGCCGGTACTCGCGCAGGTGCCACGGGTTGTCGGACTTCTCAGCCCCTGGGGGGGCGAGCGTCAGCAGGTTCGGCGTCGATACGTACGCGACGCCGCCGGGCCGCAGCATGTCCTTGAAGTGACGCAGCACGCCGGCGTCGTCCTCGACGTGCTCGATCGTCTGGAGGAAGACCACGGCGTCGCAGCGCTCGCGGTAGGAGTCGACGAGGTCGCGCGCGAAGTCGACCCCGGGCCGGCCGTAACGCACCCGGGCATGGTCGAACGCCTCGGGGTTGGCGTCGACCCCGGTGACGTGCTTGGCGCTGCGCCCCAGCACCGCGGTGCCGTAGCCCTCGCCACACGCCATGTCGACGACATCGAGTCCGGCGCAGCGCGCGGCGACCCACTCGTAGACGGCGAGATGACGGCGGTACCAGTAGTTCTCCTCCGGCACGTCGGGCAGCGTGCGCTCGCCGGTGAGAGCAAGCGGGGGCACACCGTCGGGCTGGTCGCGCTGCACGTACTCCTGGGCCGGCTCCACAGCCGCGTGAGTCTACGGATACCCTTCCCCGCGAATGGCGGCGCCTGCCACAACGGAGGAGATCCACGAGGTCAACGTCCGCTACCACGACCTCGCGGCCGAGCACTACGACGCCAAGTGGGGCATCGACTACGGCGCGCTCGGTCAGGGCCAGGTCACCGGCAAGCTCGCGAAGTCGCTCGGCGGGACGCTCGGCCACTACGGGCGCGGCCTCGAGATCGGCGCCGGCACCGGCTACTTTGGGATCAACCTCGCCCTGGCCGGGGTGATCGACGACTACACCGCCAGCGACATCTCGCCCGGCATGCTGGGTGTGCTCGCGAACACCGCCGCAACGCTTGGGGTGGACGCCGAGACGGTCTGCACGGAGGCCGCCGGCCTGCCGTTCGACGACGAGAGCTTCGACATCGTCTTCGGGCACGCCATCCTCCACCACCTGCCGGACCTCGACGGCGCCTTCCGCGAGTTCCTGCGCGTGCTCCGTCCCGGTGGCGTGATCGCCTTCTGCGGCGAGCCATCTCACTACGGCGACCGTATCGCCGAGCTGCCCAAGCGCGCCGCCTGGCGGCTGTCGCCGGCGTGGCGGACCGTCCTGCGCGCGCGACCCGCGCGACGCGACGGCTCGGAGGTAGTCGAGGAGGACACCCTCGAGCGGGTCGTCGACGTCCACGCCTTCACTCCCGGCACGCTGGCTCGCCACGCGCGCGGCGCTGGCTTCGGCGCAGTCAAGGTGCGCGGCGAGGAGCTGGCGGCGAGCCTCTTCGGCTGGGCCAACCGCTCGTTCGAGGCGAGCGCGCGGCCGGAAGACGTGCCGCTGCTCTGGCGCAAGTACGCCTACCACGGCTACCTGGCGCTGCAGAAGGTGGATCGCGCGGTCCTGGAGCCACGCCTGCCGCCGGCGGTCTTCTACAACCTGCTGGTCTCGGCGCGCAAGCCGGCCTGATCAGCCAGCGACGATCTCCACGGCGCCACCGCGGCGCGGATCGCCGCCGCCGGACATCTGGTCGGTAGCGTCGCGCGCAACGGCTTGGACGCCGCCGAAATAGAGGTTGCGGTCCTCCCACTGGCGCAGGCGCCACTCGTGCGCGGCCAGCCACGCGAGGGCGTCGCGATCGACCGCGGGCTCGGCATCGATCAGGTCTCCCTCGACGTGGATGCGCGGCGCGTCTACGGCCGCCTGCGCGTCCATGCCGCCGTCGATGACGTTGGCGATCGTCTGGACGATCGCCGAGCGGATGCGGTTCGAGCCCGCGGAGCCGAGAGCGATCTCGACGTCGTTGTCGGCCAGCACGACCGTCGGGGACATCATCGAGGGGACGCGCAGGCCGGGCCGGTGGTTGTGGAAGCCCGACGGGTTGAGGTCCTCCTCGCCGAGCATGTTGTTGAGGTGGACGCCGGTGCCGGGGACGACGACGCCGGAGCAGGAGCCGTTGGAGCAGGTGACGGTCGCGCAGGCGCCGTCGCCGTCGATGACGGCGAGGTGGGTGGTCGAACCGAGTCGCGAGGCGATTTCGGCTGAGACCTGGTCGAGCGCTCGCGGGGCGAGGAAGCTGTCGGCGTAGCCGCTGCTTTGGAGCCCGTCGACGAACTCGGCGTCGCGGGCACGGTTGGTCGAGGCGATCACCTCGGCGAGCGCGCGGACGTCGCCGGGACGGTCGAGTCGCTCGAGCAGCTCGAGCGCGTCGGCGATCAGAATGCCTCCGGACGAGGGTGGCGGGTTGGTCAGGACGTCGCGTCCGCGGAAGCGCGCGCGGACCGGGCGGCGCTCGACGACCTCGTAGGCGGCGAGGTCGTCGCGGGTGATCAGGCCACCGCGCTCCAGCACCCAGTCGCTGACGGCCCGGGCCACGTCGCCGCGATAGAGAAAGTCCGGCCCCTCGCTCCCGAGCCGGTCGAGCAGGTCGGCGAGCTCCGGTAGCTTGACGCGCTCGCCCGTGCGGGCGGGCCGGCCGCCCGGCTCGTAGATCGCGGCCGCCTCGGGCGTGGAGCGGAAGATCGGGCCGAGGATCGAGAGCAGGAACTCCTGCATCGGCCCCACCTCCACGCCCTCGCGCGCCGCAGCGGCGGCAGCACCGGTGAGGTCACCGAGCGCGGTCGTCCCGAACCGATCAAGCGCCTCGGCGAGACCCAGCGTCGTGCCGTACACCCCGCACGACGACGGGCCAACGTGGAAGACCTGGATCGACTCGGCCGAGAACGCGACCTCGATCGGGACGAGTGGGGCAGGCCTCGGATCTGCGAGGCCGCGGCCGGGAGCGGCGACGAAGAAGTCGAGCAGGTGGCTCTCGCCGGCCGCCGTGTGGACCAGCATGAACCCGCCCGCGCCCGGCCCCGTCAGCGGCGACTCCGCCGCAAACGACATCAGCACCGCCGCGACCGCCGCGTCGACGGCATTACCTCCCGCGCGCAGGACGTCCGCCCCGGCCTGTGCCGTTCGCGGATGGCCGGCTGCGACGACGCCCTTCACGAGGGCGCGAGACTAGTGCCTCTGGGCCTTAGCGGCGCGGAATGAACTCAGGGACGTCGAGCTCGCCGAGCATGTTGCTCGTGACTCGCTCGCGGCGCGTGACGCGCGGCTCGCGGTCGACGTCCGCTGGGATCCCGGGGCTCTGCTGACGGCGCTCGACCTTGCCGCCGTAGCCGGTGGCGACGACCGTGATCCAGACCTCGCCCTCGAGCCGCTCGTCGACCATCGCGCCAAAGATGATGTTGGCGTCGGGGTGAGCGGCCTCGGCGACCGCCTTGGCGGCCTCGTTGACCTCCCAGAGCGAAAGGTCGTTGCCGCCGGTGATCGACAGCAGGATCGACTGGGCACCGTCGACGGAGGTCTCGAGCAGCGGCGAGGCGACCGCCGCCGTGGCGGCGTCCATCGCACGCGTCTCCCCCGTGCCCATGCCGATTCCGAGCAGCGCCTGGCCGGCCTCGCTCATGATCGTCCGCACGTCGGCGAAGTCGAGGTTGATCAGGCCCGGGAGTGTGATCAGGTCGGAGATGCCCTGGACGCCTTGGCGCAGCACGTCGTCGGCGACGCGGAAGGCCTCGACCATCGAGGTCTTCTTGTCGAGCACCGAGAGCAGGCGTGTGTTCGGGATCGTGATCAGCGTGTCGACCTCGGCGGCGAGCGCCTCGACGCCACGATCGGCCTGCTCGCTGCGGCGCACGCCCTCGAAGGAGAACGGCTTGGTGACGATGCCGACGGTCAACGCGCCGACCTCACGGGCGATCTGCGCGACGACAGGGGCCGCCCCCGTGCCGGTGCCGCCACCGGCGCCGGCGGTGATGAAGACCATGTCCGCGCCCTTGAGCTGGCTCTTGAGCGCGTCGTACTGCTCGAGCGCCGCCCTGCGGCCGGCCTCGGGGTCCGCGCCGGCGCCGAGCCCGCGCGTCGAGTCGCTGCCGATGTGGATGCGGGTCGGCGCGGCCGACTGCTCGAGCGACTGCATGTCGGTGTTGACCGCGAGGAACTCGACGCCCTCGACCTGCGCGTCGATCATCCGGTCGACCGCGTTGACGCCGGCTCCGCCGACTCCGACGACGCGCAGCACGGGATCGTGCTTGAGCGGCGAGGACGGCTGGTGGATCGGCTCCTGGTCGGTCTCCTGGGTCCGGCCAGACGGCCCGCGATCGAGGATGTTCTCCGGGATGTCGGTCGAGAAGACCGAGCGCAGGCGCTCCTCGGGCGTCGGCACGCCGTCGTAGCGGCTGACCGGCGCCTGCTCGGCGCGCTCGCGAGCTACCGGCGTCTCGGGCGCGGGCTCGCGCCGTCGCGGCTGCTCCGCCGACGGAGCGGGGCGACACTCCTCCTCGCGACGAGCGGTCTCGCGCTCCTGGTGGCGGCCCTTGGCCTCGGGCTCGAGGCCGTCCTCCTCGGTCTTGCGGAACAGGGCCGCGAGCGGCCCCTCCCGCATGCTCGCGCGCTTACCGCTTGCCATTGCCGAGGACCTCCTTAGCGAGCTGACGGTAGGCGTAGGCAGCCTTGCCGTCAGGGTCGTACTTGAGCACGGACATTCCCTTGACGGGCGCCTCAGCGAAGCGGACCGTCTTGGTGATGCGCGAGGCGAAGACCTGGTCGCCGAAGTTCTCCTCCAGCAGCTCGATCGCCTCCTTTGCGTGGACCGTCCGGCTGTCGACCAGGGTCGGCAGGATGCCCTCGATGTCTACGTCGGGATTGAGGTTCTCGCGAATCATCGAGAGCGTGTTCTGCAGCTGCACCAGTCCCCGCATGGACAGATACTCGCATTGGACGGGGACGATCACCTTGTCAGCCGCCGTGAGGGCGTTGATCGTGAGCAGCCCGAGGCTCGGAGGAGTGTCGATGCAGATGAAGTCGTAGTCCTCGCGGATCGGCCGGATCGCCTTCTCCAGCGAGCGCTCACGGCCGATCTTCGTCGACATCGCGATCTCCGCCCCGGCGAGGTCGATCGACGCGCAGGCGACGTCGACCTCGCGCTTGCGGATCACCTCGCGGATCGAGACGTCGTGGACGAGCACGTCGTACATCGAGACCTCGAGCGAGTCGGGGTCGATGCCCTGGCTCATCGTCAGGTTGCCCTGCGGGTCGAGGTCGATGCAGAGCGCGCGGTGCCCACTCTCGACGAACGCCGCGGCCAGGTTGAGCGTCGTGGTCGTCTTGGCCACGCCGCCCTTCTGGTTGGTGAAAGCGATGACCTTCGCCTGTGGCGTCACTGGTGCCTCCGGATCGGCGTGCTTGGGGTCCGCGTTTGCCATTGCCCCTGCCTATTCGCAGGGACGGGGGCGATTCCTCCTACCCTTCCCGGCCGTGAGCGCCCTCCTAGACAGGCGGCTGGTCTTCGTCACGGGCAAGGGCGGAGTCGGCAAGACGACGGTCGCCGCGGCGCTCGGGCTGGCGGCGGCGCGGGCTGGCAAGCGGACGATCGTCTGCGAGGTGGCGGACCAGGAGCGCCTGACCGCGACCTTCGGGCTGCCGCCGGCCGGCTTCCGCGAGGTCGAGATCGAGCCCTGCCTGAGCGCCTTCTCGGTCAACCCGGAGGACGCGACCGCCGAGTGGCTGCGCTTCCAGCTCCACTCGCGCACGCTGGCGGGGCTGTTGGGCGGAAGCCGGGTCTTCCAGTACCTCGCGACCGCCGCGCCGGGGCTGGCCGAGATGGTCACGATCGGCAAGGTCTGGGAGCTTGCCCAGCTCGAGCGCAAGATTCCGAGCGCCGCCCCGTACGACCTGGTCATCGTCGACGCGCCGGCCACCGGTCACGGCTTGGCGCTGCTGAACGCGCCGCGAACGTTCGCCGAGATCGCGCGCGTCGGCCCGATCAACCGCCAGGCCGGCATCATCGACGCCTTCCTGCACGACTCGGCGACGACCGCCGTAGTCGCCGTGGCGCTCGCCGAGGAGATGCCGGTCAGCGAGACGCTCGACCTCGAGCGGCGACTGATGGCGGAGCTCGACCTCGGGCTGGAGCGGGTGTTCGTCAACGCGCTGCTGGCGGACCGCCTCACCGGCGCCGAGGTCGACGCCATCCAAGCCGCGACCGGCAGCGCCTCCGCGGCGGCGCGCTCCGCGCTCGAGGCGTCGCTCGACGCACACCGCAGCGCGCGCGTCCAGCGCTCGCAGCTGGCTCGGCTGCGGCGCGGCCTCGAGGCCAAGGCGACGACGTTGCCGCATCTGCTGACCCCGGATGTCGGACGCGAGGAGCTGGAGCGCCTCGCCAGCCGACTGGAGCGCGAGCTGTGACAGCGCGCGCGACGACGATCGACGGGGTGCTCGCCGGCAAGCGGGTCGTTGTCTGCGCCGGCTCGGGAGGCGTAGGCAAGACGACGACCGCCGCTGCGATAGCCGCGGCGCTGGCGGCGCGCGGTCAGCGCGTGATCGTGCTGACGATCGATCCCGCCCGGCGCCTCGCCGACGCGCTCGGGCTACCTGCGGTCGGCAACGCGGAATGCCGCGTCGACCAAGAGCGGCTCGCCGCTGCCGGGCTCGGCGGCGACGGCGAGCTGTGGGCGATGACACTCGACGCCAAGCGGACCTTCGACGAGCTGGTCGAGCGCAACGCGCCCGACGCAGAGACCCGCGACGCCGTGCTCTCGAACCCGATCTACCGCCAGCTCTCCAACGCCGTCGCCGGCTCGCAGGAGTACATGGCGATGGAGAAGCTCTACGAGCTGCACGGCTCGGGCCGCTACGACGTCGTCGTGCTCGACACGCCCCCGGCCCGCAACGCACTCGACTTCCTCGATGCGCCCGGGCGGCTCTCGCGCTTCATCGACTCGCGCTCGTTGCAGGTCTTTCGTGCCTCCGGACGCGCCGGTCTGGGCCTCTTCGGGCGCGGGATCGGCGCGGTGATGTCGATCCTCGAGCGAGCGACGGGCGTCGACCTGCTGCGCGACCTGGCCGCCTTCTTCAACGCCTTCGGCGGCATGGCCGAGGGCTTCCGCGATCGCGCTCGCCGCGTCGAGGCGCTGCTCTGCGAGGACACGACGACGTTCCTGCTGGTCACATCGCCGCGCGCCGCGGCGATCGCCGACGCGCTCCACTTCCACGGCAAGCTCGACAGCTCGCGGATGCCCTTCGGAGCGTTGATCGTCAACCGCGTCCGCGCGCCGGTCGACGCGCGCGCCGACGACACCGAGCTCGAGGCCGAGCTGAACGCGCTGCTCGGCGAGGCGCTCGCACGCAAGGTCCGTCACGACCTCGAGGACCGCAACCGGCTCGCCGAGCGCGACGCGCGCAACATCGAGCTGATGCGCGTCGACCTCAGCGGCGGCGAGCTGCTCGCTGTTCCCGAACTGTCGGGCGACGTCCACGACCTCGACGGCCTCGCCGCCGTCGCCGAGCGGCTGTTCGAGCGCGCCTAGCTAAACGGGTGCCGAGTAATCGGCGTCCATCTCGTCTGCTGCCGTGCTCACCGGAATCGGCCCAGCGTAGGTCGAGGCGTCGCCTGCGATACCGATTCCGTCTGCGCTCCTCCGCTCTTCGCCGGGGTCGACGGCCGTGACGCCGATCTCCTCCCCGGTCGCCTCGAGCGACTCGATCTCGGATGCCGCGGCGGGTACCGGCTGCTGCTCGAGCAGGAGGTCGTCGGACAGCGTGCGCAGGTCGGGATCGAGATAGCCGCAGAGCACGTCGCGCAGCAGCGCGCGCAGGTGGCGCTCGACCTCGTCGACGAGCATCCGCGGCGAGTCGGACCCGATCGCATCCATGTAGTCGTCGTCGGGGGAGTCGCCCATGACGAACCGCTCGAGCGCCTGCGCCAGCTCGACACGCCGCTGGACGCCGCGCCGCTGGCCTTCCTCGGCACAGAGCACGGCCACGCGCAAGGCGAGCCCGGTGCTCGCCGGCTCCGCGCCGGGATCGAGCAGCGCCCGCAGGCCGAGCAGGTAGTCGGAGAGCGCCTCGGACTCGCGCCGGCGACCGCAGCCCATCTCGAAGCGCGACAGCGCCCACGCGACCGATCCGGTCGGGCGGGTGCGGTCGATCGCCACGAGGAACTCGCGCAGGTCCGCGTCCTCGCCCTCGGCGAGCAGCCACGGGGCGCCGCGCGTGACGCCGGTCGGCTCGGTCTCGAACGGTTGCCAGACGCCCTCGCCGCTGCGCCGCCAGCCGACGGTCGACAACGCCACGCCGCCGGGCTTCCACAGCCGCAGGCCGGTCACCAGCCGGCGGAAGCGCTCGCGCGCCTCGGTCAGCGGCGGCTCGGCGTCGGGGCTCACCTCACGGGTCAAAGTGACCAGGACGTTGGGATCTCGCCGCCCCTCGCCCGCACGCTCGCCGGCGTCGCTCCAGAGCGCGTCGTCGGGCGCGTCGGTCGCCCCGCCGCGGACGAGCGCGAGGCCGCCGCCGAGGTCCACGCGCTCGACGTCGAGCACGAGGCCGTGGACGGGCGCCAGCACCGTCGCCGGCTGGCTGCGCTCGTACAACGTCCGCTCCACCTCGCCATAGACGCGCTCGAAGCGCTCCTCGGGGAACGAGAGGTCGGTCGCGTCCTCGTAGAGGCGCTCGAGCATCGCCTGCAGCGCCGGCTCGGCCTCCGCGCCGCGCAGCCCGTTGATCCGCAGGTAGGCCGCGGCGCCGGCCCCGAGCGCGGAGCAGGCGGGGAGGAACGCCGGCAGCGCGCGCAGCCGCGGCCAGCGGTCGGCGATGAACTTCGCGGTCAGCGGGCGGTAGTGGTAGAGCGTCGGGCCGCCACGGCGCGCGCCCTCGTCGAGGTCGAACTCGATCTCGGCGCCGCGATCCTGATCCTCGCGCAGCAGCGCCGCGGTCTCGAGCGCGAAGGCGCGCAGCGCGTCGTGAAGCTGTCGATTCCGCATCCCCGCCACTTCCGCGCCGGCGCGCGGAACCCTGCAACCGAAGCGCTAGGCGGCGACCGTGGCGCGTGTATCCCCGCAGGCGGCGCCGAGCCACTCGCGGCCATAGCGGCGCATGTCCTCGATCAGCGGCAGCAGCGCCGTGCCCTTGTCCGTCAGCGAGTACTCGACGCGCGGCGGCACCTCGGGGAAGGTGTGGCGCGCGACGATCCCCTCGTCCTCGAGTGCGCGCAGGCGCAGCGACAGCGTCCGCGGTGAGATCCCGGCGAGCGAGCGCTCCAGCTCGCAGAAGCGCGACCGGCCCTCGGCGAGGTCGCGGATCACGAGCAACGTCCACTTGCCACAGATGATCTCGGCGGTGGCGCAGACGGGACAGGGTGCATCGGCGGAGGAAGCCACGACAACCCCAGGTTAGCGCAATGCTTCACGAACTGAAGTGTCGGGACGGGCGCCCTCGCAGGTGTCTCGCAGACCGTCACGAATCCCGCTAAGTGCGACCGTTTGCCGCCACCTCGGATAGCCTCGCGGCGATGAGGGTTCGGCTCGCGACGATCGCGACACTGCTGCTTGCGTCCGCGATCGGTCCCGCTACCGCCGCAGCCGCTGAGCCGATCATGAGATTGGCGGAGGTCCGGCCGGGCATGCAGTGCAGCGCGCTGTCGGTGATCCGCGGCACGGTCCCGTCGGAGTTCGAGGTCACGGTGATCGACGTGCTGCGTGGCGAGCCCGAGACGATCGGCGCGCGCATCCTCTTCCGGGCCTCCGGACCGGCGGTCGACGCGACCGGCATCGGACCCGGTTTCTCCGGCTCGCCGATCTACTGCCCCGATGCCGGTGGCGTGCGGCGGGTCGCCGGCGCGATCTCCGAGAGCGTCGGTCAGTACGGCAACCACGTGGCGCTCGCGACACCGATCGAGGAGGTGCTCGGAGTGCGGCCCGCCGCGCGGCAGGCCCGACGGGCGAGCGCGCTGCTGCGCTCGGCACGGCCGATCGCCAGCCCGCTGACCGTCTCCGGCCTCTCGACGACGGTGCGTCGCGCGCTGACCGCCGCCGCACGACGCGCGGGCGTCCCGCTGCTCGCCGCTCCCTCCGGGCCCGCCCTGCCCTACGCCCCCTACTCACCTACCCCCGGGACTTCGATCGCCGCGGGGATGTCGACCGGCGACATCGCGCTGGCCGCGATCGGAACGGTCACGTATCGCGACGGCGACGCGCTGTGGGCCTTCGGCCACCCGCTCGAGGGCAGTGGCCAACGGGCGCTGCCGCTGCTCGACGCATACGTCTTCTCGGTGATCGACAACCCGGTCGGGCTCGAGGAGGTCACCACCTACAAGCTCGCGACCGCTGGGCGCCCGATCGGCACGCTGACCAGCGACGGCCTCGGCGCGATCGCCGGCCGCATCGGCACTCCGCCGCCGATGATCCCGCTGACCGTCCACGCGCGCGACGAGGTCAGCGGACGCTCACGGACGCTGCGCATGCGGATCGCCGACGAGCGCGCACTCGATCTGGGAAGCGGCCTCGACGAGGTCGGGACGCTGGCCGCCAGCGAGGCGATGGCGACCGTCCTGGGCGCCACGCCGCAGCGCTTCACGACCTCGATGTGCTTGCGCATCGGCGTCCGTCAACGGCGCAAGCCGTTGCGCTTCTGCCAGCGCTACTTCGACGGCTTCGGCCCGCTCGACGATCTGTCGGCGGCGTTCTCGCTCGTCGACGGCTACAAGTTCGGCCGCCTTGGGATCCGCAACGTGTCGGTCCGGATGCGGATCCGCCCGCGCGTGCGCGAGGCCTTCATCGTGAGCGCCCGGGCTCCGCGCCGCGTCCGCCGCGGCGAGCGGATTCGCATCCGGCTGCGTCTCCAGCACAGCCGCGCCGGCCGTGAGCGGATCTCCTTCCCCTACCGCGTGTCGCCCGGCGCGAAGACGGGTCGGCGCACCTTGACGATCCGCGGCAGCACCCCGGGCGGCAGCCTCGGCGGCCTCGAGGACCTCTTCATCGAGCTGCTCGTGGGAGGCGGCGGAGGCGGCGGCCCGATCCGCTCGGTGGGCGAGCTCGCGGGCCGGATCGCCGCGCTCGGCGAGCGCGAGGGCGTCCGTGCGACGCTCGCCGAGAAGGGCAAGGGCCCGGTCGTCTACAGCGACCCGCGGCTGCTGATCCGCGGCAAGACGCAGGTCCCCCTGGTCGTCCGAAGGTGACACCGGCCTCCTCCTGGGTGTGGCTGGCAAGGAAGCAGGGAGCCGTGGCGGGGCCCGCCCCGCGAGGTTCCCGATGACGCCGCCAGGCGCGGTCAGGTGGAGGCCAGTGCCTGCTCGACGGAGGTCGAGCGCTGACCGCCGGAGGAGACGAGCAGCTTGAAGTCGTGCGGGTGGGTGGCCGCCTTGAGCGCGTCCTCCATCGAGACGCGGCCGGCCTGGACGTGTGCGAGCAGGGCCTGGTCGAAGGTCTGCATGCCGTAGTAGGAGCCCTCGGCGACGACCTCTGGCAGCTTGCCAGTCTGGTCCTCGTCCATGATCATGTCGCGCACCCGTCCGGTCATGCGCAGGATCTCGCAGGTGGCGATCCGCCCGTTGCCGTCGGGCGTCGGCACCAACCGTTGGGAGATCACGCCCTTGAGCGTGCCGGCGAGCATCGCGCGCGCCTGCTGCTGCTCGGCCTGCGGGAAGAAGTCGATGATCCGGTTGACGGTCTCGGGCGCGTCGACGGTGTGCAGCGTCGACAGCACCAGGTGGCCGGTCTCGGCCGCTGACAGCGCCGTGCGAACAGTCTCCTCGTCGCGCATCTCGCCGATCAGGATCACGTCGGGGTCCTGGCGCAGGACACGGCGCAGCGCGCGCTTGAAGGAAACGGTGTCCTCGCCTACCTCGCGCTGGTTGATGATCGACCGCTTGTCCGGATGGAGGAACTCGACCGGGTCCTCGATCGTGACGATGTGCTTCGCCATGTTCGAGTTGATGTGATCGATGATCGCCGCGAGCGTCGTCGACTTGCCGGAGCCCGTCGTGCCGGTCAGCAGGATGATCCCGCGCTCCTCGTCGGCGAGCTCGTTGACCACCGGCGGCAGCAGCAGCTCGTCGATCGTCTTGATTTGGATCGGGATCGCGCGGCAAACGATCGATACCGACCCACGCTGGCGGAATGCATTGACGCGGAAGCGCGCCAGGCCCGGGATCGAGTACGAGAAGTCGACCTCGTGGTCCTCGCGGAACTCGGCGAGCTTGCGCTCGTCGTCGATCATCTGCACGACGAGGCCCTCCATGACCTCACCGGTCAGCCGCTCACTTCCCTCGAGCGGCACCAGCCGCCCGTGGCGGCGGATCATCGGCTGCACGGGGACCTTCAGGTGGAGGTCCGAGCCCTCCTCGGCTATCAGCTGGCGCAGGGCCTGATCGAGATCGAACACGCCCTATCCATCGGCCCGGGGGCCGCGCGGCTTGAGCCCCGCCTGGCGGCGCTACGCGACGTCGCGGAGCTTCTGAGCCTCCGCGAGCGACTGCAGCTTCTTGAGCGACTGGTTCTCGATCTGGCGGATCCGCTCGCGCGTCACGTTGAACGTGCGGCCGACCTCGTCGAGCGTGCGCGGGTGCTCACCGCCGAGCCCATAGCGGAGCTCGAGCACGCGCCGCTCG
>DATABV010000080.1:0-10087 GCA_036259395.1 Thermoleophilaceae bacterium
ATCGCCGCCAGCGCGACCAGCACGAGCGCCAGCGGGGTCGTGACGCGGTTGAACCACGGCGGCCCGACGCTCGCCTCCTCGCCCGACAGCGCCTCGGAGATCAGCGGGAAGAACGTCCCCCAGAAGATCACCACGCAGAGCCCGACCAGCACGAGGTTGTTGACGAGGAAGAAGGCCTCGCGCGACATCAGCGAGTCGAGCTTGGCGTCGCTGCGGAGGTCGTCGAGGCGCGACACGATCAGCGCCGTCGAGCCGAGGATCACGATGGCGATGAAGGTCAGGAACTGCTTGCCGATCGTCGACGCGCCGAACGCATGGATCGAGTCGAGGATCCCGGAGCGCACGAGGAACGTGCCGAGCAGCGCGAGCACGAACGTCGAGACGATCAGCGAGACGTTCCAGACCTTCAGCATCCCGCGCTTCTCCTGGACCATGATCGAGTGGATGAACGCGGTGCCGATCAGCCACGGCATCAGCGACGCGTTCTCGACCGGGTCCCAGGCCCAGTAGCCGCCCCAGCCGAGCTCGGAGTAGGACCAGAGCGCCCCGAGCATGATCCCGGCGCCGAGGAAGGTCCAAGCGATCAGCGCGAAGCGGCGCGTCGCGCGGATCCAGTCGGCGCCGGTCTGGCGGACGATCAGCGCGCCGATCGCGAAGGCGAACGGGATCGAGAAGCCGACGTAGCCGGTGTAGAGCATCGGCGGGTGGATCATCATCGCCGGATGGCGCAGCAGTGGGTTGAGCCCCGCACCCTCGACCGGCGCGACGGCGAGCGTCGTGAAGGGGTTCTCCCAGCCGACCATCAGCAGCAGGAAGAACGCCGCGATCCCGCCCAGCACGGCGGTCGCGTACGGCGCGATGTCACGCAGCCCGCGCCGCGTCGCGAACAGCACCGCGCTCGCGAACAGCGACATCAGCAGCGCCCAGAGCAGCAGCGACCCGTCCTGGGTCGCCCACATCGCGGTGAACTTGTAGAAGGTCGGCGTGTCGGTCGAGGAGCCCTCGGCGACGAGCTTGAACGAGAAGTCCGAGCGCAGGAAGGCCGACTGCAGGACGACCGTCGCGGTGACCATCAGAGCGGCGACGCAGTAGATCGCGCGCCGGCCGGAGATGACGGCCGCGCGGCTGTCCGCGCGGGCGCCGTAGAGCGAGGCGCCGATCGCGTAGACGGCGGTCAGCAGGCCGACGAGCAGACAGGCGGAACCGAGTCCCGCCACCTCAGGTGCTCTGCTCGTCCTCGGTGAACTTCGATGGGCACTTGGTGATCAGCGAGTCGCGCTCGGCGACGAAGGTGCCGCCCTCCAGCTGGCCCGAGACGATCACCTCGCGGCCCTCGCGGAAGGGGTCCGGCACGACGCCGGCGTAGGTCACCGGCACCGACTCGCGTCCGTCGCGATCGCGGATCCGGAACGTCAGCCGGTCGCCGTCCTTGTCGACCGAGTCCTTGACGACCTTGCCGGTCAGCTCGTAGGAGCGACCGGGCTCGGCACCCGTCAGGAGGTCGGACGGCTGCTTGGCCTGCGTGGACGCGCTGAAGCTCGTGTAGACGAGCGCGCCGGCCAGCAGGACGGCGGCGGAGAGCGCGACGAACAGGCGCAACCTGCGCTTTCGACTGGGGTCCATCGACACTGATTATGCCTAGCATGCCGAGCCGATGACCGGTCTGACCGCTTGACCGCACCACAACCAACGCGCCGGGACCGGGTTACCGCTGCTGTGTCCCGTCCGCACACGAGGTCGCCGGCTGCCCTGGCCGCGGCGCTGACGCTCGCCGCGCTCCTGTTCGGTCTCGCCGTGACCCCGGCGAGTGCCGCACCGCCGCGGCCGATCGAGCTGCGCTCCGGATGGGAGGTGCTCGAGGGCGACTGGCGTCCGACGGCGGTGCCGTCGACCTTCGAGGGCCTCGCGCGTGCGCCCTTCTACGGCGGCACGCTGAAGCTCTACCGGCTGCGCTTCACGGCGCCGGACGTCGAGGGCTACGACTGGGCGTTCGACTTCGAGCAAGTTCGCCGGCGGGCAACCGTGTCGCTCAACGGCCGCCGGATCGGACTCAGCATCGACCCCTACACGCCGTTCCGAGTTCCCGCTCGCGGGCTGCTGCCGGGCGAGGTGAACACACTCGAGGTATTGGTCGACAGTCGCAAGGATCCCCGCCTGCCGGAGGGCTGGTGGAACTGGGGCGGGATCGTGCGGCCGGTGAAGATGGTGCCGATCGGCCCGGCCCACGTGCGGGACCTGGCGCTGCTGCCGTCGGTCCGCTGCAGCGGTCCCGCGACCGACTGCAGCGCGTCGCTGCTGATCGACGGCATCCTTGAGAAGCTGCCGCGTCAGCCTCCGCCCAGCGAGGTCGTCGACGGGCGGCGGGTCGTCCTGCCGCCGCCGCGACCGCTGCTGAAGATCCGCCTGGAGGCGCCCGATGGCGAGGTCACCTTCCACCGTGCCTGGCTGCGAGGGTCGAGCGCCGGTCGTCGCCGGCAGAAGATCCAGATCGCCATGCCGCCGCCGCAGCTGTGGTCGCCCGAGCTGCCGCAGCTCTACGACGCGCGCGTGACGCTGAAATACGACGGCGAGGTGACGCAGGTCGAGAAGCGCAAGCTCGGCTTCCGCTCGATCGAGGTCCGCGATGGGATGCTGCTGCTCAACAACCGCCCGATCAACCTGCGCGGCGCCTCGATCCACGAGGACGCGCCAGGCCGCGGCGCGGCGATCAACGGCTACGACATGGACACGACGGTGCGTGAGCTGAAGGAGCTCGGCGCCAACGTGACGCGGGCGCACTACGTGCTCAGCCAGGGCCTGCTGAACCGCTTCGACAAGGCGGGCATCCTCGTCTACAACCAGGCTCCGGTCTGGCAGCGCGACCACGGCGCGAACCTGTTGCGGCGGCCGATCGACCGGGCCCGTGCGGTCGCGCAGGTCGAGCGCACGGTGCTCGCCGCGCGCGGGCACCCGTCGGTGATCGTCCACTCGGTCGCCAACGAGCTGACGTTCACGCCCGACCGCCGGCCGGCGTCGCGGCGGTTCCTGCTCGACGCCGCGAAGGCGGCGCGCGACCTCGACCCGCTGGTGCCGATCGCAGTCGACATCAAGACCCGTCCCTGGCTGCCGCGTCAGCGCACCTACGACGCGTTCGATCTGATCGGCATCAACCAGTACTTCGGCTGGTATCCCTGGGTCGAGGACTTCGCCGGCCTCGAGCCGTTCCTCAACCGGATGCGCGCCTACTACCCCGAGCAGGCGCTCGTGATGACGGAGTTCGGCGCCGAGGGTCGGCCCGACATGGCCGGTGACCCGATCGACGTCAAGGGCAGCTACGAGTTCCAGGCCAATCACGTCGCGCGCACGATCGACCTGGTCGACCGTCTGCCGTTCATGTCGGGCGCGATCCACTGGACGCTGCGCGAGTTCGAGATCTTCCCGGACTGGCGCGGTGGCGCCTCGGGCCACGAAGGCCCCAACGACAACATCCGCCATCACAAGGGCGTCCTCACCTACACCGGCGAGCGCAAGCCGGCATGGCAGGTCCTGTACGACCGCTTCGTGCGGACGCCTTTCTACCGCTGAGCTGGGGGCTAGGGCTGTAGGGCTGAGCCGCTGAAGTGCACTCCGGCGGCGCGTAGAGGGGGGCAGACGCTGCCGGTCGCGAAGCGGCGGCCGTAGAGCTCGCCGTCGCTCGTCAGCACGGAGCGGGCACCGAGGGCCTCGACGTGCGAGAGGATCGAGAGGGCGCTGTCGGTGATCCGCAGCTCCTCGAGCGGGCGGGTGATCTGCCCGTCCTCGATCAGGAAGGTCCCGTCGCGGGTGACGGCGGTGAAGCGGCTTTCGGTCGGGCGCAGAACGTTGGTGTACCAGAGGCGGGTGACGTAGATGCCGCGCTCGACCGGGGCGCACAGATCGGTCTCATCGGCCGCGCCGCCGCCGATCAGCACGAGGTTGGTCGGGCGCGGTCCGGCAGCCTGCCCGCCGGCGACGAGCGCGTGACCGGTGCTGGCGGTTGTCCCGCCGGCGACCGCGGCGCTGCGCGTGTCGTGCACGACACGGTGGGCGACGCCGTCCTGGATCAGTGGCAACGGCGCCTTGGGCACGCCCTCGGCGTCGAAGGCGCGCGGCAGCGTCGCCTGGAAGCGCGGCGAGTCCGAGAGGTTGATCGCGGGGCTTACGACGCGTGTGCCGAGCCGCTCGGTCAACGCGCCGCGGCCCTCGGCATGGGCGAGGCCGTCGAATGCGGTCTCGGCGAGCACCCAGAGCAGGTCGAGGACCGCATGGGCGTCCATCACGACGGTGTAGTCGCCCGGGGTCAGGCTGACCGGTGCTCCGTCGACGGCGGCTTTGACGGCGGCGCGCTCGGCCAACGCGGCGGGATCGAGGGCGGCCGCGGCGATCGCCGACTGCGCGGCGTAGCCGGTGCGGCCGTCCGGCGCGGCCGCGATCACCTTCATGAAAGCGTCGGTCACGCGATCGCTCAGCTCGACGCCGGTCGACGAGGCGATCGCCGTCTCGACGTCGCCCGCGGTCCAGATGCCGCCCAGCTCGACCGGGTCGTGCGGCGCGTCGAAGGCCGTCTGCAGCGCCTCTGCGCCGGTCCTCGGGTCGAGCCGCGCGGTCTCGGCGTCGAATCGTCGTGGGCGCGCGGCGTGGCGGCACCCGGAAAGCCGGGGTAGTGCCCCTCGCCCGCGCTATCCGCCGCCGCCTCAGCCGCCAGCGCCGCCGCGCGAGCGCACTCCCCCAGTGCTTCGCGATGAAGCCGGTTCGTCGCCGCTCGGCCGACGTGGCCGTGGCGCAAGATCGCGATCTCCACCGTCAGGTCGTCGATCGACGTCGCCTGCGTCGGCCGCGAGCGGGCGAAGCGCAGCATCGCCGAGCGCTCGCGGGTGACGGTGACGAGCGCCTCGCCGCTCGTCTCGGCGAGAGCACGCCGAGCCGTATCGAGCGCCTCGCTCACCCGGCGCCGACCTGGACTCCGCGAAATCGCGCCGGAGCACAACCGTGGGCGACCCGAGCTAACTGTCCCGGCTCACCCTTGCCGCAGTCGGTGAACGAGGTGAGCGCCCACTCCTCCGCCGAGCAGACCGCGTCGAGCGAGCCCCAGAACTTGGGCGTCACGCCTGCGTAGACGGGATCGCGGAGCAGTCGCCCGAGCCTGCCGTCGACGATCTCGCGGGCCGCCTCGCCGCCGAACTGGAAGTGCAGCCGCCGCGAGTCGATCGACCAGGACCGGTTCGTGTCGATGTAGATCCCGCTCTCCACGCCGCTCAGCAGGTCGGCCAGCGAGCCGCCCTGGCCGGGGTCGAGGCTGACGTTGCTCATCCGGACGATCGGCTGGCGGGCGAATCCCTCGGCGCGGGCGCAGCCGCCCGAGCGCTCGAGCCCGATCTCCGCAGCGCTGCCGCGGTTCGACAGGAAGCCGCGCAGGACACCGTCGCGGACGATCGATATCGACTGCCCCGGCACGCCCTCGTCGTCCCAGCGATAGCTGCCGATCGCGCCCGGCACGGTCGCGTCGGCCGTGACCGACATCGCATCGGAGCCGTAACGCAGCGCGCCGCCGCCATCGGCCGGTACCCAGCTCGTCCCCGCGTAGGAGGCCTCGTAGCCGAGCACGCGGTCGAGCTCGACCGCGTGGCCAACCGACTCATGAATCTGCAGGCCGAGCTGCTCGCCGGCCAGCACGAGCGTCGTCGGGCCCTCGGGGCAGGGTGGCGCGTCGAGCAGCGCGACGGCCTCTTCGGCCACGCGTGGCGCGTGGCCGGGCAGGTCGAGCGCGAGGACGTGCTCCCAGCCGGCCTGGGCGACGCTCCCCGCGTGCGAGGCCGGGTAGGAGCGCGTCTGCGCATCGTCACCGTGGACGGCGGTCGCGCTCACGACGCCACCGCAGTCGGTCAGCTCCTGCTCGCAGAGCGTCCCCTCGGTCGACGCCAGCACCTTCTGCTCGCGTCGCGACTGCAGCGCCGTGAACGCGACGGTCACGCGCGGCTGCTCACGCAGCGCGCAGTCGGTCTCGTGGAGCAGCGCCAGCTTCTCGTCGAGTGAGACGGCAAACGGGTCGGTGGCGAACGGCGAGACGTGGCGGCCGGTCGCGGCGGGCTCCGGCGTCAGCGGCTGGCTGCCCACGCGTGGCTGAGCCTCGGCGATCGCGATCGCGCGGGTGAGCGCATCCTCGGCTGCCGTCCTGTCCGATCCCGCCGCGGCCGCGAAGCCCCAGCCGCCGCCCAGCTGGACCCTTGCGCCGAAGCCCTCCTCATCGCGCGCGTCGAGCTCGTCGAGCTCGCCGTTGCGCATCGCGACCGACTCCTCGCGCAGGCGCACGTGTCGCATGTCGGCATAGTCGACGCGGCCGGCGGCCGCGTCCATCAGGTCACCGAGGAGGTCGCGCACCGCTGCGACCCTAGCGTTAGGGGGTCCTTATCACACGATAAGGGTGCAGAATGTCACAGATCGCATTCCGGCCTACAAGAGCGCGAGATGACGTCTGCGACCAAGAGCTTCGCCCGGCGGCTGCGGCAGGCGCGTAGGTCGAGCGGCATGACGCAGCACGAGCTGGGCGCGCGTGCGGGGATCAGCGGGAGTCAGGTCTATCGGCTCGAGGCCGCCGAGCGCGAGCCGCGACTCTCGACGCTGGTGTCGCTCGCGCGGGCACTCGGCAAGGATCCCAGCGACATGGTCCGCGGTCTCAACTGAGGGAGAGCTTCCCGGCCGGAAGCTGCGCAATCGCCGTCGCGTGTCACAGGATCGCTGTCGACGTCAAGCAGGGGATAGTTCGACGGCTATCAGGAGGGTGGGCGCATGCCGGTTATTGGCATGCAAGGGGGGTTGCTTACGGAATCGATGCATCGCGCGTTCCGCCGCGATGATGCCCGGGCGATGGCGCCGGACGCAGACCAGCTAGCGCGCCAGCTGGCGCGCCGCAGCGACGCCGAGCTGCTCGCGCTGACGCCGTCGGTACCGGATGCCTTCGACGTCTTCTTCGTCCGCCACAGCAAGGCGATCGCCTCCTATCTGTGGCGCCTGACGGGCAACCACGAGGTCGCAGCCGACCTGACCTCGGAGACCTTCGCCGTCGCACTCGAGTCGGTCGGCCGCTACGACCCCGCGAAAGGCGACGCCCGCGGCTGGCTGTTCGGCATCGCGAGGATCACCATGCTGTCCAGCTTTCGCCAGCAGCGCAGCGAGCGGGCGGCACGCCTGCGCCTCGGTCACAGCGTGCTCGGCCACAGCGACGAGGCCTGGGAGGAGGCCGAATCGCGGATCGACGCAGCGCTGCCTGGACTGGTCGAGGACATCGAGCACTTGCCGCGTGCGGAGCGTCGCGCCGTCGTCGCACGCGTGCTCGAGGAGCGCGAGTACGCCGAGATCGCCGCGAGCGAAGCGGCGACCGAGGCCGCGATCCGCCAGCGCGTCAAGCGTGGCCTCGGTCGCCTGCGCAAGCGGATCGAGGGGGACGGCCGATGAGCGCTGCGCGGCATCTGCTGGCGTGGCTCTGGGCCGCGATCTGGCTGCGCTGGCGGCTGGCGCAGGTCAAGCTGCGGCCCCTGCTCGAGGGCGGTTCGGCGCTGGCCGGAACGGGGCCCGATTATCACCTCGAGCCTGCCGAGATTCCGGTCGAGGGTCGTGACTATGCGCCGGACGAGCTGCCGGCGGACCTGCTTGCGAAGCTGGAGGCGACGAGGCTGGAGCTGCGCGGTCGTGCGCGCCGGGCGCCCTCTCGAAGCGGTCGGCCTATGCAGTGGCGCCGCACGGCGGCGATCGTGGCGGCGGCCCTTCTCGGGCTCGGGACGGTGGGAGCGGGGGCGACGGCGTTGGTGAACGGCTCGACCGGGGTGCCTGCGGTCGATCGCCTGCTGGGGCTCTACGAGGCCGAGCTCGAGGAGCCCGGATCGTCTGGCCGTCCCGGGGGCGTCGGGAGCGACTTCGAGCCCCGCTCGTCCGGATCGAGCACGTCGGTGGAGGTGTCGTTGGGCTCGCGGCAAATCGTCAGCACCTCCTACGTCGCCCGTGATGGGCGGGTGTGCGTGGCGTTGACGAGCGGGCGTGACGACCGCGGCGACCTCGTCTGCCTGAGCGAGTCGACCCTCGCGACTCGCCTCGACAGCGACGGAGCGATCCTTGCCGGAATCCTCGCGGAGCCGGACGCCACCATCCTCACAGGCTTCGTGAGGGGCGACGTGACCGACCTCGTGGGCAGGGGCCCCGGAGGTCCTCTCGAGGTCCATCTTGGACGGCCTTGGACCCCTGACCTGTTAGGTGTGGGAACACTGAGGTCCTTCCTGGCGCTCGGTGATCCTGGTACCTCGGGTCTCCCCGATCCGCGCGACTACGTAATTCGCGGTCAGACCAACGACGGCGACACAGTCAACGTCGTGCCGTAGGCAGCATGCCTTGACGCGCGTCCGACGGCCGGTCTATGGTCGCCGTGGCATCTCGCTGGGTGCCGGTTGGACTCGCTAATCGAGAGGGGTTGGAATATATGAGACACGCGAAGGCGTGGCGAGCGACGCTTGCCGTGGCCGCTGTCAGCGCACTCGGGATGGCAGTTCCGGCACAGGCCAGTGCCTTTACGAGCTGGTACAGCTGCGTGAGCAAGCCGTCCGGCCAGTGGTGCGACGGTCGCGCGAACGGCACCTATGACGGCCAGCACAGCTGGGACTACAACTCGGGGGCCCCGACCAGTGGCTCCTTCTACGTGTGCCAGCAGGTCTACCACCCTGCGTCGGGCACCTCGCTCGCGGGGAGCTCTTGCGGTCTCGACTTCGTATCGCATGTCTACGGCAACGTGACATGCGTCTGCTACGACGCGGAGGTAGCGCAGACGAGCGGTAGCCCCCAGTCCATCAACGGCTTCGCGGACGCGGACTTCTAATGCGTACGCGAGCGCGGTACCTACCATTCGTCATCGTCGTCTGCCTGCTCGTGGCATCGGTGGGAGCGATCGCCGATCCCGACGAGAGCAACCTGCCTGGGGCCGGGATGCCACAGGCAACGGAAATCGATCCCGAGGCCAGAGAGGCGATGGCAGTCCTCGACCGGCCTCGCGAGGCCGCGGACGCCATGTCGCCGGACCTGGCGGAGCGGATTGATGCCCGGGCCGACTTCGGCATGAATCCCGGCCTCTCGCGGCTCTCGATCGGCAATGCGACGAACTCTGTCTATGTCATCCCTGCGAACGGGCACGTCTGTGCTGCGCTCACGGTCGGGGAGGGCGCGAACCTGTCCTGCCGGTCCAACGAGACGATTGCCGGCGGCAAGGCTGCCGCGGCGACCGTGGTGCTCGAGACCCGGGACATCGCGATCTACGGCATCGTCCCGGACGGGGTCGAGTCCGTCTCGGTCCACAGCGGGGCGTCTGAGCCGAGTGTCGTGCCGACCGAGGGCAATGCGTACTACACGGTCGTTCCAGCCGGGACGCCGCTCAAGGGGGTCAGCTACGCGGGTCCGAGCGGTCCCGTCGAGTTCCCCTTGTATGACCCGTCGCGCATCGAGCGCGGATCCTAGGGGCGTCGGCCCATATGGGCTACTAGACAAGAGGTCAGCGCTCCGGTAATTTGCCAACTGGCGAATGGAGGGCGCAAATCGCAGCGGAAGGCGGCACCGGTCGCGGAGGAGGATCTCCTCGCCGGTCGCCGCCTCCGGTGCATCTGCGCCCGAAGTTTCGTTCGCCGACCCGGCGTGGTCGAAACGCCAGGTCACTACCGGCATGCCACCGGAGTCTGCGCGGATCGCCCTCAACCCCGGCGGTTCCGCGCCAGCGAGACCAGGTTGCATCAGCTAACGCTCTCCGGCGACGTCCCGGCCGGCTTTCGGCCGATCGTCGCCGGGGGCCGGTAGGCCTCATGTCACAGACATGGCCGTACTCTACGAGTAGCCGTAGCGGCCACGGCACCGATGCTTGGGGGGACTCAACAGCGCATCGGCGCCCGAAGGCCCGCGACGCCGATGCTTATGACCGACTCCATCGACATGCCCGGCGGAACCTTTGGGGACAACCTCAAGGAGGCGCGCCTGAGGCGCGGCATGTCGCACGAGGAGCTCAGTGCCCGAGCCGGCATCGACATCGCCACCGTCTATCGCCTCGAGGCTGGCGATCGCCAGC
>DATABV010000081.1:0-9380 GCA_036259395.1 Thermoleophilaceae bacterium
GCGGGCGGGCTCGGCGCCCCGGCCGCCTTCTACCTCGCGGCCGCCGGCGTCGGAACGCTCGGCATCGTCGACGACGACGTCGTCGACCTGTCGAACCTCCAGCGCCAGATCGTCCACACCGTCGACCGCGTCGGCATGCCGAAGGTCGACTCCGCTGAGCAGGCGATCCACGAGCTCAACCCGGGCGTCGAGGTCGTCAAATACAAGACCCGCCTCGACGCGTCGAACATCATGGAGATCGTCGAGGGCTACGACATCGTTGTCGACGGCGTCGACAACTTCCCGACGCGCTACCTGCTCAACGACGCCACCGTGCGGCTGAAGATCCCCGTCGTCTCGGCGTCGATCCTCGGCTTCGACGGCCAGCTGTCGGTCTTCGCCCCCTACGACGGCCCCTGCTACCGCTGCCTCTACCCGACGCCGCCGCCGGCCGAGCTGGCGCCCTCCTGCGGCGCCAACGGCGTGCTCGGCGCGCTGCCGGGGATCATGGGCGTGCTGCAGGCGATCGAGGTCGTCAAGCTGATCACCGGCTCCGGCGAGCCGATGATCGGGCGCCTGCTGCTCTACGAGGCGCTCGGCACGAGCTTCACCGACCTCAAGGTGCGACGCGACCCCGACTGCCCGATCTGCTCACGCGACCCGGACTCGATCTCCGACGACGAGATGGGCTTCTTCCCGGATTACGAGCAGTTCTGCGCTGCGGCCGGCTGAGATAGGGTCACCCGCTGTGAGCACGATCAAGATCCCCCCGGTCCTGCGCCCCTCGACGGGCGGGGAGCGCGAGGTGAGCGCCGCCGGCGCCGACGTCGGCGAGGTGCTGCGGGCGCTCGCCGAGCAGCACCCGGCGACGCAGAGCCAGCTGTTCGGCGAGGACGGCGCGCTCAACCGCTACGTCAACGTCTACCTCAACGACGAGGACGTGCGGGTGCTCGACGGGCTCGACACCGCGGTCAAGGACGACGACACGCTCGTAATCCTCCCCGCGATGGCCGGCGGCGCCTGAGGCCGAAGGGCCTAGGCGGGTCTTGCACCCGTAGCTACACTTTTTGAAGCGATGGCGGAGGGTCTACAGAACCGGCCTTGCGGCGGACGCTACGGCGACATCGTCGCGGCGATCGGCAACACGCCCCTGGTCGAGCTCAAGCGCCTCTCGCCGAAGCCCGGCGTGCGGATCTACGCGAAGCTCGAGTCCTACAACCCGACCGGATCGGTCAAGGACCGCGTCGCGCGCGGGCTGATCGAGGACGCGGAGGCGCGCGGGGCGATCGCGCCGGGACAGACGATCCTCGAGCCGACCTCCGGCAACACCGGGATCTCGCTGGCGATGATCTGCCAGCGCAAGGGCTACCCGCTCAAGGTCGTGATGCCCGACAACGTCACCGAGGAGCGGACCCAGCTGCTGACGATGTACGGGGCCGAGATCGTCTACTCGCCCGGCGCTCAGGGCTCCAACGGCGCGGTCGCGCTGGCGCTCGAGCTGGCCGAGTCCGATTCCTCGTTCTACATGCCCTACCAGTACGGCAACGAGGCCAACCCGAACGCCCACTACAACGGTACGGCGGTCGAGATCCTCGAGGAGCTCGACGAGGTCTCGGCGTTCGTCGCGGGGCTCGGCACCGGCGGCACGCTGATGGGCAACGGACGGCGCTTCAAGGAGCACGACCCGGACACCGTCGTCGTCGCCGCGGAGCCGATGCAGGGCGAGCTCGTCCAGGGCCTGCGCTCGCTCGACGACGGCTTCATCCCACCGATCATCGACCTGGCGCTGATCGACCGCAAGATCTTCGTCTCGAACCGCGACGCCGTCGTCTGGACCAAGCGCGTGCTCGCCGAGGAGGGGCTGTTCCTCGGCGTCTCGACCGGGGCGATCGCCGCGATCGCGGTGCGGATCGCGGGCGAGCTCGACGAGGGCAACGTCGTCTTCGTCGCGCCCGACGACGGCTGGAAGTACCTCAGCTCGGGCGTCTACAGCAAGCCGATCGAGCAGCTCGAGGCAGAGGGCGTGCTCGACTCCGCATCGTTCTGGTAGCTGCGGTGCTCGTCGGACCTCGCTCCCGCGAGCTACGAGGCGTCGCTGTAGGACCGGTCCGCCTGCGCTCCTCCGCTCAGGTCTTCGTCTGGGCCGGCTCGGAGTCGTCGCCGTTGCGCGGCGTGTAGAGGTCGTCGGGCAGATCGTCGTCGTAGGGGACGTCGCCCATGACGACGGCTGGGTCGACGGGTAGGCCGCCGGGATCGTCGCGTCGCGGGGCGGGCGGCTCGATCTCGAGCCCGTCGTCGTCGTCCTCGTCGTCCTGGCCGATGCCCTGCAGCGAGTCGCGCAGCTCTCGCATCCCGCGGCCGAGCGCGCGGGCGGTCTCGGGCAGCCGCGAGGGGCCGAGGACCAGCAGCGCGATCACGAGGATCACGACCAGCTCCATCGGTGAGGGGGCGAGGAACGCCATCGCCACAAGGGTAGACCGACCGTGCGCGCCCGGCAGCGCTGGGCGCCTGCGGCTGGCCATTACGCTGAGGCCATGCGGATGACGAGGGCCCAGTGGGACGCGCTGATCGCGCACGCCCGGGAGGAGGCGCCGAACGAGTGCTGCGGCTACGCGCGCGCCCGCGACGGCGTCATCGACGAGGTCTACCGCGCTGTCAACGAGCGCCGGTCGCCCTACGGCTACGAGTTCGGCTTCGAGGCGCTCAAGGCGACCAACGAGCTCGACGACGAGGGCTGGGAGGTCGCGACGTACCACTCGCACCCGCGCAGCCCGGCCGAGCCGTCGCAGACCGACATCAACCTCGCGACCTATCCGGAGTGGACCTACCTGATCGTGTCGCTCGACGGCGAGCCGCACGTGCGGGCGTGGCGCATCGCCGAGGGTCGGGTCGACGAGCAGCCGATCGAGATCGATGGCTGAGCTGCCCGGTCCGGGGCAGGGAGGGGAGGAGCAGGTCGAGCCCGCGCGCAGCGAGGCGCACGAGCGCGCGCGCAAGATCAACCCGGCCTATGCCGAGGGCGAGCTGATCAAGGTCGGCTGGGCGGGCAACCAGGCCGAGGCCGAGCTGATCCAGGGGCTGCTGCTCGAGAACGGCATCCCGAGCTCGCTGCGCCGGTCGATGGGCTTCGACGTGCCGGACTTCCTCGCGGCCGGCCCGCGCGACATCTACGTGCCGGCGAGCGGAGCCGAGGTCGCACGCGGCCTGCTCGATGACACCGGCATGGCACGGCCGAGCGAGCGCGACGAGGGCGGCCCGCGGCTCGGCCAGGCGCTGAAGATCGCCGCCGTGCTGGTGCTCGTCGGCGGCGGCGTGGTGCTGCTCGCGTGGCTGCTCCAGCCCGGCTGAAAGGGATTCGCACCGGGGGCTCGCGCCCCCCCGGACCCCCGGAGATGCCTGGCCGGTCCGCGGCGGGTAGCCTGCGGGATCCATGGACTTTGCACCGTCCGAGCGCGTCGCGGAGCTGCGCGACCGCGTCCGTGGCTTCATGGCCGAGCACGTGATGCCGGTCGAGGAGGAGGCGATGCGGGCGCTCGACGAGGAGGTCGGCCCCGGCGTCGCCTACCCGGCAGTTCTCGTCGAGCTGCGCGAGCGGGCTAAGCGCGAGGGGCTCTGGAACCTCTTCATGCCCGACGAGGAGCACGGGCCGGGCCTCGCCAACTGGGAGTACGGACTGCTCTGCGAGGAGATGGGCCGCTCGCCGGTGGCGCCGCTGGCGTTCAACTGCGCGGCGCCCGACACCGGCAACATGGAGATCCTCGCCGAGTACGGCACGCCCGAGCAGAAGGAGCGCTGGCTCGCCCCGCTGCTCTCCGACCACGTGCGCAGCTGCTTCTCGATGACCGAGCCCGAGACCGCCGGATCCGACCCGACCGGCCTCGCCGCGCGCGCGGTCCTCGACGACGGCGAGTGGGTGATCGACGGCCACAAGTGGTTCACCTCGGGCTACAACGGGGCCGACGTCACGATCGCGATGGTCGTCACCGATCCGGACGCCGCGCCGCACCGGCGCGCGAGCATGATCCTCGTCCCGATCGACACGCCCGGCTTCAGCGGAGTGCGCCCGCTGCCGGTGATGGGCCACAGCGCCGGCCCGGGTCACTGGGAGGTCCGCTACGAGGGCGTCCGCGTCCCCGAGGCCAACCTGCTCGGGCCGCGCGGCGACGGCTTCGCGATCGCCCAGGCGCGGCTCGGTCCCGGCCGCATCCACCACTGCATGCGCGCGATCGGTTCGGCAGAGCGTGCCTTCGAGCTGATGTGCCGGCGCGCCAACGAGCGCGAGGCCTTCGGCACGCCGCTGGGGGACAAGCAGTTCGTCCAGGAGTTCGTCGCGACCTCGCGGATCGAGATCGACGCCGCACGGCTGATGGTCCTGCACGCCGCCTGGAAGATGGACAGTGAGGGCAAGCGCGCGGCGAGGCAGCAGATCTCGATGATCAAGGTCGTCGCCGCCCAGATGCACCAGGCGGTCTGCGACCGGGCGATGCAGGTGCATGGGGCGCTCGGGATGTCGGATGACGTCCCGCTCGCGCTGATGTGGCGGCAGGGGCGCTGGCTGCGGATCGCCGACGGGCCCGACGAGGTCCACAAGCAGTCGATCGCGCGGCGCGAGCTGAGCCGCTTCAAATGAGGCTCACCGACAGGTGAGGTCCAGGGGAGGAACGAGGCACCGATGGCGACAGCAGCACCGACCAGTCCGGCCGACCACGGCCTGAGCGATGAGCAGCGCGACTTTGTCGCGGCGATCCGCGACTTTTGCACGCGCGAGGTCACGCCCGAGAAGCTCGACGCGCTGACCGATGGCGGCAAGGACCCCCACAACCACGCGGTCGCCGAGCGGATGGGCGAGCTCGGCTGGTACGGCCTGACGATCCCCGAGCAGTACGGCGGCTCCGGCGGGACCTTCTTCGACGCGACGCTGTTCCTCGAGGAGGTCGCCCGCGGTCAGGCCCCGGTCGGTGCCTACGGCGTCACGCTGATCTGCGTCGGCGCGCTCAACCGCTTCGGCAGCGAGCAGCAGAAGCAGGACTTGCTCGGCGGGGTGGCGCGCGGCGGGACGCTGGCGATCGCGATGTCCGAGCCGGACGCCGGCTCCGACGTCGCCGCGCTGAAGTGCCGCGCCCGCCTCGATGGCGACGAGTGGGTCCTCAGCGGGTCGAAGATGTGGTGCTCCTTCGCACACAAAGCGAGCCACGTGCTGATCGTCTGCCGCACCGGCGAGGGCTCGGAGCGCCACGAGGGCTTGTCGATGATCTGGGTCCCGCGCGACGCCGAGGGCTTCACGATGCGGCCGATCGACACGCTCGGCGGCGAGGACACCAACGAGCTGCACCTCGATGACGTGCGTGTGCCCGCGGCCAACCTGCTCGGCAACGAGGGCGGCGGCTGGATCCAGCTGATGGCCGGCCTCAACAACGAGCGCGTGATCCTCGCCGCGCTTGCGCTCGGGCTCGCCCAGCGGGCATTCGACGACACGCTCGCCTACGTCAAGCAGCGGCATCAGTTCGGGCGGCCCGTCGGCTCCTTCCAGGCGCTCCAGCACCGCCTCGCCGATCTCGCCACCGACCTGGCCCAGGCACGACTGCTGATCCGCTGGGTCGCACGCCTGACCGACGAGGACCCCGGCCGGATGCTGCCGCAGGAGGCTTCGATGGCGAAGCTCGCCGCGACCGAGCTCGCCAAGCGCTGCGCCCTGGAGGCGGTGCAGATGGCGGGCGGCTACGGCTACGCGAAGGAGTACCCGATGGAGCGCCACCTGCGCTCGGCGGTCGTCACCACCATCTACGGCGGCACGTCGGAGATCCAGCGCAACATCATCGCCAAGACCCTCGGTCTGTAAGCCCGGCTGGACGGATCGCTCACAGCCACTTGGCATAGCCACGCTAAAGCTGCATCGGCCCGCGGCCGATCACTGGTTCGTGGGCACCCCTCGCCCTGTCACCCGGCTGGCCCCTGTAGGGGAAAGCGATGCTCGCGTCGGCTCGGCTACCGACGCCATGCGGGCGGTCACCCGCCTGCTGAGCGCCGCCGCAGACCTGCAGGGGCCAGACGTGGTCCGTCGCCGGCTGGTCGCCGAGGCGCGCGACTTCTTCGGCGTCGCGCGCGCCGTCCTGCTCGAGATCCACGAGAGCGACGGACGTGCGGAACCGGTCGTCGCCAGTCCGACGATCGGCGTCGCACGCCGCCCGCTGGCGATCGCCGAGCTGCCGCCGCTCGAGCTGCTGTTGCGCCAGGGCCTGCCGGCGCTACTGGCTCAGCGTGACGAGGCGCACGAGATCGACCGCCTGCTCGGCGCCGACGGCAGCGCCGGGACGGCGCTGCTGCTGCCGATGCGCGCCGGCAGCGCCGTCCGCAACGTGCTGCTGCTGCTCGACGACGATGGGCGCAGCTTCAGCGAGGTCGAGATCGGCGTCGCCGGCTCGTTCGCCGCGGCGGCCGCCGCGAGCCTGGCGCAGATGCGACTCGCCGAGGAGCACGCCGCCCAGGTCGCCCAGCAGGCGGCGCTCGCGCGCGCGGCCAAGACGCTGAACGAGAGCCTCGACCTCAACCGCGTCCTGGTCCAGATCTGCCGCGAGGCGGCGAGCATCCTCGACGGCGACAACGCCGCGATCTTCCGCGGGGACGCGAACGGCCTCACGATCGAGGCCGTCTACGGGATCGTGCCCGAGGCGATCGGCTACCGCGTGGCGCCGGGCGTCGGTCTCTCCGGTCGCGTCGCGGAGCTCGACAGGCCGCTGATCACCAACGACTACCAGCAGCTGACGCCAAAGCCCGATGCCGCCTTCTTCGGCGACGTGCGCAGCTGCGTTGCCGTGCCGATGCACTGGGACGGCAAGCTGCGCGGCGTGCTCGCGGTTGGGTTCCACCGCCGGCGCGAGGTCACGCGCGAGGACATGAACCTGCTCGAGGCCTTCGGCGAGCTGGCCGCCGCGGCCTGTCGCAACGCCAGTGCCCACGCGGGCCTGGCGCAGGTCGCGCGCACCGACGGCCTCACCGGCTGCCTCAACCACACCGCGATGCAGCACATGCTGCGACGCGAGATCGAGCGCGGCGAAAGGACTGGCCATCGGCTGTCGCTGATCCTGATCGACCTCGACGACTTCAAGCAGGTCAACGAGGAGCACGGCCACCTCGTCGGCGACGAGGTGCTGCGTCGGGTCGGCGCCGCTCTGCGTGCCGCCGTGCGGCCCTACGACCTGGTCGCCCGCTACGGCGGCGACGAGTTCGCGATCGTCGCAATCGAGGCGGACGAGCGCGCGGCCGCCGAGCTCGCGCGCCGCACGCTCGACGGCATCGGTCGCGCGTTTGAGGCCGAGGGCGACGCCCCGGACGGCTGCGGCGCCAGCGCAGGCGTCGCCGAGTGGGAGCCGGACCAGACCCCGGCAGCCCTGATCGACAACGCCGACCGCGCGCTGCTGCATGGCAAGCAGCACCGGGGACGCGGCTCCGTCGTCGTCTACTCCGACCTTCCCGCCGGGCTGCGACCGCTGCCGCCGCGTCGGCCCGAGACTGCGCAGCCGGCGTTCGCGCCGATGGCGCCCGTCGAGGCCGCATGGCCAGACCAGGGCCGCGAGCAGACCGAGCGGCTGCGGCTGCGGACGCGCCAGCTCTCGCTCGCCAACGCGATCGGCACGCGCCTGTCGGCGATGACCGGTCCCGAGGAGATCATCGACGCGGCGGTCGACGAGCTCAATCGCGCCTTCGGCTACTTCCTCTGCGCGATCGTCCGGATTCGCGAGGACAACTACGTCGAGGCCGTCGCCTCGCGCGGGACCGCGCAGTCGCACGACGAGACCAGACCGCCGGCGATGCCGCGCGCGGCCGGCGTCATCGGTCGCTGCTTGCGTGAGCGTCGGCCGGTGATCGTCGGCGACGTGCGCGACGAGCCCGACTACGTCGCCCAGCCCAAGACCTCCGGCGTCCGTTCCGAGCTGGCCGTACCGATCTGGGTTGGCGACGACCTCTGGGGGGCGATCGACATCGAGGAGGAGCGGCCGGACGCCTTCGACGAGGACGACGCGCGGCTGGTCCAGACCGTCGCTGGCCAGGTCGGCTCGGCGCTGCGCTCAGCGATGCTCTACGAGCAGCTCGACGGCGCCTACATCGGGACAGCCCAGGCGCTCGCCGCCGCACTTGAGGCCGGTGACCGGGGGGAGGGGGCGGCCGGTCCGCTGATCGAGCTGGTCACTGCGGTCGGACGGCGGCTCGACCTGTCCGACGACGCGATCCGGTCGCTGCGCCTAGCCGCGATCTTCCACGACATCGGCAAGGTCTCGGTCTCGCAGGACGTGCTGAACAAGCGCGGCCCGCTGACCGACAGCGAGCGGCTCCAGGTCGAGCGCCACACGGTCGTCGGCGAGAGCATCCTGTCCTCGGTCGAGTTCCTAGAGGACGTGCGCCCGCTCGTCCGCCACGCCCACGAGCGCTGGGACGGCGGCGGCTACCCGGACGGGCTCGCCGCCGAGGCGATCCCCCTCGGCGCGCGCATCGTCCATGCCTGCGACGCCTACGACGCGATGACCGCCGAGCGGCCCTACCGCAAGCCGCTGTCCGACGCCGACGCGCGCTCGCAGCTGGTCGCGGGTGCGGGCAGCCAGTTCGACCCCGGCGTCGTCGCCGCCCTGCTGGCGGTGCTCGACGCCGAGCTGCCAGCGGCTACGGCCTAGGCGAGTACGGGGACGGCGTCCGAGGCGATCGCCTCGATCTCCGCGGCGGCACGATCGAACTCCTCGTCGGAGAGCACCGGGGTGCCCTCGAACGGGAGGTCGCGGTGCAGCTCGATCCACGAGCGGCAGCCGTGGTACTCCGGCCGCACCTTGACGGTCACGGGGCGCGGGATCCGGTAGGTGCGCAGCAGGATCACGTGCATCGGATGACGCCGCTTCCACTCGAGCCGCTTCTCGGCGTAGTCGGTGGTCCACACGTAGTACGGCGACAGCGCGTCGACGGCACGCGGATCGGTGATCAGGTAGCTCGCCGCCACCTCGGCCCAGGCGCGGATCCGGACGCGGTCGGGCTGCGTGACGCCGCCGTTCATGAGCACGCTCGGGTGGGGCTCACCGTCGGCCCACACGCCCTCCTCGAGCGCACGGCCGAGCTCCGGGCGGTGCGAGTCGCGCACGAGCTGGCCCTGCTGGTGGTCGAAGGTGGGATAGAGGAAGAAGCGGTCGTGCTCGATCTCGAAGTGCTTGTTCTCCTCGCGGATGCCGCCCTTGCGCACGGTGACGAGCTGCTCGCCCTCGGCGAGCGCGCGCACGGTGACAGCCCATTCTTTGAAAGCAATCGGCATGGCGTTGAAGGGGGTACTCGGTCGCGCCGGGGGATCGGTCCTTCGGGCGCGAGGCGCGGATCTTACGCGCAGTCGCCGGGGAGGTCAAGACCCGCGCTGGACACATGTTCAG
>DATABV010000082.1:0-1921 GCA_036259395.1 Thermoleophilaceae bacterium
GCTGCGGCCGCGCCGCCACCGCCGCGCCCCGTCGTCGAGGCCTTCGAGGCCAACCAGACCGTCGCCCTGCTCTTCGTCCGCAAGGGCGGCATCGACGACCGCCTCGTCAAACGGGCCGTCACGCCGCTGCGGGCCCTGCCCGGCGTCGCCACCTTCGTCGTCCCCGCCGGCCGCATCGCCCGCTACGCCGCGATCGCTCAGGGCGTCGCCGTCGACCGCGTCCCGGCGCTGGTCGTGCTGCGCCCGAAGCGACTCGGCAGGAGCATCCCGACCGCCTCCGTCAGCTACGGCTTCCAGAGCCCGCAGAGCGTGGTCCAGGCGGTCGTCGACGCCGGCTACAAGGGCCCCACGGTCGCCTACCACCCATAGGCGCATGGACGCGCGGGACCAACCGAGCCACCTGCGACCGGTCCCCGACTCCGGCGACTCGACCGCGCCGGCGCTGGAGCCGCAGGACGGGGCCACGCCCGGCCTGACCCCGCCGCAGGCGCGCGGCCGCTCGAGCGGCTTCGTCACCGACGTCCTGGTCGAGCTCGGCTTCGTCACCGCCGAGCAGGCACGGCAGGCGATCGAGCTGGCCCGCACCGCCGGCCGCCCGCCGGAGCGGCTGCTGGTCGAGCAGGGGTCGATCACCGCGGACCAACTCTCCCGCGCGGTCGCCGAGCGCTACGGCCTCGACCACGTCGACCTCTCCGCCTACCAGGTGGACATGGCCGCGGCGAACCTGATCTCCGTCAACACGGCGCGCCGCTACCGGGCGCTGCCGGTCGGCTTCGTCGACAAGGAGACGCTGCTGGTCGCGATGGCCGACCCGACCAATGTGCTGGCGGTCGACGACATCCAGATCGCCACGGCGCTCGACTGCCGCGTCGCGGTCGCCGCCGAGGAGGACATCGAGTCGATGATCGGCCGCCTCAACACGCTGCAGAGCGCGGTCAGCGAGGCGGTGACCGAAGGAGAAGCGGCCGAGGAAGCCGAGCTCGCCGAGGTTGCCGACATCGAGGTCAGCGCCGAAGACGCGCCGGTCATAAAGCTCGTCTACAGCATCCTCGGCCAGGCGGTTGGGGAGGGAGCCTCAGACGTGCACTTCGAGCCCGACGAGGGAGAGATGCGGGTCCGCTTCCGCATCGACGGCGTGCTGCGCGAGGCCGCCCACGTGCCGAAGCGGATGATCAACGCCGTCGTCTCCCGGGTGAAGATCATGAGCGACCTCAACATCGCCGAGAAGCGGGTGCCGCAGGACGGCCGCGTCAGCGTCACGGTCGAGGACCGCCGTGTCGACCTCCGCGTCACCACCCTGCCGACCCAGCGCGGCGAGGGAGCGACGATCCGCATCCTCGACAAGGACAACGCCCAGATCGGCCTCGACGAACTGGGGATGGACGGGACGGCACGGGAGCGCTTCGAGGACGCCTTCAAGCAGGCCTACGGCGCGGTGCTGGTCACCGGCCCGACCGGCTCGGGTAAGAGCACCACGCTGTACGCGGCGCTGCAGCAGCTGAACCAGGTCGAGAAGAACATCATCACGATCGAGGACCCGGTCGAGTACCGGCTCTCCGGCATCAACCAGATCAACGTCAACCGCAAGGCGGGGCTCGACTTCGCGACCGGCCTGCGCTCGATGCTGCGCGCCGACCCCGACATCGTGATGGTCGGCGAGATCCGCGACGGCGAGACGGCGCGGATCGCTATCGAGGCCGCGCTGACCGGTCACATGATGCTGACCACCCTGCACACCAACGACGCCCCGGGCGCGGTCACGCGCCTGACCAAGATGGGAATCGAGGCCTTCATGATCGCCTCGGCCGTCGACTGCGTCGTCGCCCAGCGCCTGGCGCGCAAGCTCTGCACCCACTGCAAGCAGCGCGCGATCGTGCCGCCCGAGGCGCTCGCCGACGCCGACATCCGCGTCGGCGGCGAG
>DATABV010000083.1:0-2905 GCA_036259395.1 Thermoleophilaceae bacterium
CGACGAGACCGCGGCCGCGGGCGAGGTGACCCCGGCAAGGATCGGCGACGGTGCGCCCGCCGCTCGCGCATCGACCGCCGTCCCGGCCGCCGCGCCGCGCTCGCGCCTCGCCCCGCTGCGCCGCGCACTCCACGTCCCGGCCGCGCTACACCGCGAGCTCGCCCGCCGCGGCGCGCAGACGGCGCTCGACGCGCCTGCCGGCGAGCGCCGCGAAGTGGCGTTCGCCGATGCCGACCTGGCCGAGGTCAGGCGGATCGGTCACGCGCTGCCAGATCGGGCGACCGTCAACGACGTCGTCCTAGCGGCTGTCGCAGGCGCGTTGCGCTCTTGGCTAGACGGCCTCGGAGCGCACCCGGATGCCTTGCGGGCCAAGGTGCCCGTCAGCCTCCACCATCCGGGCGACGACGCCGGCAACCGCGACTCGTTCATCTGCGTCGACCTGCCGGTCGAGCAGAGCGATCCGGTCGAGCGGCTGCGGGCGGTCGCCGAGGAGACGCGCGAGCGCAAGCGCGACCGTGACGCCGAGACGCTCGACTCGTTCTTCCGCGACCTCTCTCACGTGTCGAGCTCGCTGGAGCGCTTCGCCGAGCACTGGGCGCTGAGCCCGCGCGTGTTCACGCTGAACGTGTCGAACGTGCCCGGTCCGCAGGGCCCGCTCGCGGTCCTCGGCGCCCCGGTCGCCTCTCTGCACTCGCTGGCGGAGATCGCGCACCGCCATGCGCTCCGGGTGGCGGTCGTCTCGGCTGGCGGACGGATCGGGTTCGGGTTCTGCGCCGACGCCGATGCAGTCGGCTCGCCGCAGCCGATTGCCGACGGCGTCGAGGCGGAGCTTCGGGCGCTCTCGACCGCCCTTCGCTGAGGGCTGCCGCCCGGGCGAACGATCGTCGGGCCTCTAGGCCCAAAAAGACTTCGCGCGTCGGCTACGCGGACAGGAAAGCGGCGATCTCGTCGATGAGCGACGGCTCGTCGAGCCACGTCCAGTGGCCGGCGTCCTCGATTACGCGGGCGGTCGCGGGGCCGCCGAGCGCGTCGGCGTAGCGCTGGGCGAACTCCGCCGGCAGGTACGGGTCGCGGCCGCCGTAGACGACGATCGCGGGGCAGCGGAGCGCGCCGAGGTTGGCGCCGGCGGCGGCGAGGACGTCGGAGGGCGCCGATCGGTAGAGCTTGAGGATCGCCCGCTGGGTGCCGTGGTCGAAGTGCTCCCAGACGGCATCGACGAAGCCGCCGGGCAGGGGCTCGCGGTTCGAACCGTCGAGGACGCGGCCCAGGGCGACCTTGAACGTGAACCCCATCGCCAGCTCGCCGATCAGCGGGCGGCGCCAGTTGCGCGCCACCCGGTGCCAGCGATAGCCGGGCAACAGCGGTACGGAGGACACGATCGCCAGCCGCTCGATCCGCTCGGGGATCGCCTGGGCGAGCGCGAGTCCGATCCCGCCGCCCCAGTCGTGTACCACCAGCGAAAAGCGGTCAAGGCCTCGCTGGTCGGCGAACGCCCGCAGCCAGCGGGCGTAGCCGGGGATCGAGTAGTCGAAGCTGGCCAGCTTGTCAGAGGCGCCGAAGCCCGGGAGGTCGGGGGCGTAGCCGCCGCTGCGCGCGAGGAAGTCGCGCCATAGCCAGGCCGCGGTCGGTACGCCGTGGACGTAGAGCGCCGGCGCGTGCGTGCCGTCGGTGTCCGCCTGCAGCCACCGCGTCGCGATGCCGTCGACGGTCCCCCGCTGGTCGCCGACCGTCGCCATGGCGTGTTTCATATCAGCCATGTCGCGCGCCGCCGACTGGAAGCCGCCGCCCCCACGACGCCTGCGGGCGATCCTGGAGCGGCTGCGCCGTGCGTACGGACGGCCGGCGACGCGCATCCACGGGGCGCCGATCGACGAGCTGGTCCTCACCGTCCTCTCGCAGAACACCAACGACCGCAACCGCGACGTCGCCTACGAGCGGCTGCGCGAGCGCTTCCCGTCCTGGGAGGCGGTGCGCGACGCGCCGGTCGAGGAGATCGAGGAGGCGATCCGGCCGGGCGGCCTGGCGGTGACCAAGGCGCCACGGATCCAGCGGATCCTCGAGGCGATCTCCGAGCGGCCGGCCCCGCCCGGCATGGACGGCACGGAGGCCGGGTCGATGGACCTCGCGTGGATGGCCGAGGCGCCGCTGGACGAGGCGCGCGACTACCTCTGCGCCCTGCCCGGCGTCGGCCGCAAGACCGCCGCCTGCGTGCTGCTCTTCTCCTACGGCCGCCACGACGTGCCGGTCGACACCCACGTCCACCGCGTCGGCACCCGCCTCGGCCTGTTTCGCGAAAGCGCCTCGCTCGACGACTGCCACGACGAGATGCTGCGCCTGAGCGCGGGTTCGGACCCGCTCGAGGCCCATGTCGCGCTGATCCGTCACGGACGTCGCATCTGCGTCGCCCGCCGCCCGCGCTGCGAGGAGTGCCCGCTGCTTCGCATCTGCCCTTACGGCCGGTCGACGGTCCGCGAATGATCTGCCATACTGGCGCTTAGATTTTCTTCCTCGAGAACTGAAAGCCAGTAGAAGGAGCGACGCGATGGGCAAGACCATCGGAATCGATCTAGGCACGACGAACTCGTGCATGGCCGTGCTCGACGGCGGTGAGCCCACGGTCGTCGAGAACGCCGAGGGCGCGCGGACGACGCCGTCCGTGGTCGCCTTCACCGACAGCGGCGAGCGGCTCGTCGGCGCGCCCGCCAAGCGCCAGGCGGTGACCAACCCCGAGAACACGGTCTTCTCGATCAAGCGCTTCATGGGTCGCAAGGAGGCGGAGGTCAAGGAGGAGGAGACGATCGTCCCGTACGAGGTCGTCCGCGGCCCGAACGGCGACGCGCGCGTCAAGGCGGCCGGCAAGGAGTACTCGCCGCCGGAGATCAGCGCGATGATCCTCCAGAAGCTG
>DATABV010000084.1:0-9837 GCA_036259395.1 Thermoleophilaceae bacterium
CAAGTACTCCTCGATGGCGAAGCTGTTCGCCTCCGACGTCGCGATGGAGGTCACGGTCGAGGCGGTCCAGGTGCTCGGCGGCTACGGCTACGTGAACGAGTACCCGGTCGAGCGCATGATGCGCGACGCCAAGATCACCCAAATCTACGAGGGCACCAACGAGATCCAGCGGATGGTCGTCTCGCGCTCGATGCGCTAGCCGCTCCGCTAGCCTTGCGACCGTCCCGGAGCGGACCTCGGAGAGGTGCCGGAGTGGTTGAACGGGGCGGTCTCGAAAACCGTTAAGGGCGGCAACGTCCTTCGAGGGTTCGAATCCCTCCCTCTCCGCTGCGCCGGTCTCAGTTCGCGCGTGTCCGGCGCAGGCCGTTCGCCTCGGCGGCCTGCGACGCCTCGAGGCGGCCCGCCCAGCGCAGCAGCCGCTCGACGTGGTCCTCGGTCAGGCCCGTGTTCGCGTCGACGGGCATCAGCAGCGTCGGCTCCGAGCGGTGGGCGGCCCAGCGCTCGTGGCGGGCGGCGAACGAGTCGTCGACCCACGCCGCCGGGCGTCTTCTGGCGTGGGCGCTGACGCGCTTGATCTTCCAGTCCGACGGACCCGACCGCGCCTTCTTGCCAAAGGTCAGGACCGGCAGCTCCTCGCGAAGCCCGAGCGGCCCGCCCAGGTCGCTGTTCGCGGCGTGCTCCCAGCCGGTGGCCCAGACGAGGTCGAAGCGGCTCGCGAGCGTGCGGAGCAGGTCACCGGCACGGTCGGGGATGTGGATCACACCGAACTCCGTGTTGCGCATCTCGCCCGGCGGAAGGCGGTTGGAGAACACGCTCAGAGCGATCACGCCGTCGATGTCGAGGAAGAGCAGCGGACGCTTGTCGCCGACCGCCGCGGCGCGGCGCTGCAGCAGCAGCGCGATCAGGACGAGCGGCCCGAGCACCGCCAGCAACGTGAGCAGGAAGAACAGCAGCGTCTCGACCGGGGCCTCCTCGCCGTCGCCGAGGTCTATCCCCGGGCCGCCGAGGTGCGTGTCGGCCAGGACCCGGCCCGCCGCGGGCGCCTCGCCGTCATCAGCGCCGCGCCCTGCGGAGGCCGAGGGGCTCGTGCCGGCGCCGTCGTCGGGCGGCTCGGCGAGACCGTCTCCGCCAGTAGCCGTACCGGCGATCGCGGCTGCGGCCGCCGCTGCGCCGTCGCATGCGCCGCTCTCTCCGCTGTCGATCAAGCGGCGCAGCGAGGAGCGCTGGAGACGCAGCACGGCGTTGGGCGACATGCCGATCCGGCGGGCGATCGTCCGCTGCGACGCGGGACCACCGTCACCGAGGCCGGCACGCAGCTCGAGCGCCCGCCGACCGCGCTGTGGCAGTGCTCCGAGGCAGCCGCTGTAGCGCCGGAGAACGCCGCGCAGGCGACGCGCACGCTCCGCGGGCAACGGTGCGCCGAGCACCGCGGACGATCGATCCGGCCCGCCGAACGACCGCGACGTGGGGTCGGGGCCGAGCAGGCTCCGCAGTGACGGCGGGCGTGATGCCGACGTCGGCACGCTGCCCGGATCGGCAGCACCGGCTGGCGGCGTAACCGACGTGGCGGGGGTGCGCGGCTGCGACGACGCGGGCGCGCCGAGACCCGCCGGTGACTGGATCGATCGCGCGGGCGCGTCGACCGGCGGCGCCGGCGGCCTGACGGGCAGCGATGGCGACCCGACGGGGACCGATGGCGGTATCAGAGGCGCCGAGGGCGGCTCGATGGGACGCGAAGGCGGCGCGACGGGCGCCGGCGCGACAGGGGCGGGCGGAAGCTCCACATCCGGGACCGGGACCGGGGCCGGGGCTGGAACTGGAGCCGGAGGTACCTCGACGCGCGGCGGCGGCACGTCGACCCGGACTCCGGGTGCGACGACGGTCACCGATGGCGTGTGGACGCCGAGCGCCTGCGCCCGCTCGTGAGCGCCCGCGACACCGGCGGCGACCGCCAGCGCGATCGTGGTGCCTATGGCGAGGCGGCGTCCGGCCCCTCGATGACTGCGGGTCCCTTCCTCCACGCACTTCTCCGGTCGAGATGCGCACCTTCCGCAGCGGAATGGCTACCCGAACCCGTGCATCTGAATCGTCGCTTTCGCGGTCGCGTTTGCGAACGCGCGGGTTCGTTCCTACCCTGGCCGTCCACGACTCATCGACCCCAGGAGAAGGAATGCCTCAGCTGACCTCCAGTTGGGCGCGCACAGCCGCGTGTTGCGCCCTGGCCTGCATCGCCGGCATCGGCACCAGCGTCGGCGTCGCGTCCGGCAAGGACGGAGCCGACGACACGACCGGCACGACCACCGGCGAGACCACGAACGGAACCACGACGGACGGCACGACCACCGGCACGACGACCGACGACTCGACGACCGACCGGACGACGACCGACCGGACGACGACCGACGGCAGCACGACCGATCGGACCACGACGGCGCCGTACGTCGGCCCGCCGCGCGCACCGCGGATCCTCGAGCTCGAGGCCGACTGGCGGGCGAACGGCAAGATCCGCCTGCGCACCGAGCTCGCGCGGCGCGGGGCGGCGATCGGCAGCGTGCGGTTCCGTTACCGCGGCAAGGGCTTCAAGGCCAAGAAGGTCGGCCGCCACGAGTGGGCGAAGTCGGTCAGGCCGCGTGGCGGCGACAGCCGCGGCGACGTGATCACCTTCCGCGTCCGGGCGTGTGCCGCCAAGCGCTGCAACGTGCGGACCGGCAGCGACGAGGCGGGCGGCTAGCCCGCCTCGACGGCGGTGGCCTGCTCCCAGCGCTCGTAGGCGTCGCGGACCGCCTGCTTGGCGGCCTCGTGGCGGGCGGTCGCGTCCGCTGAGCGCTCGGGAGTGGACCACGCCGACGGGTCGGCGAGCTCGTCCTCGATCGCCTTGAGCGCCTGCTCGGCGCGCTCGACCTCGCGTTCGAGCGCGCCGATCTTGCGGCGCATGTTCTTCGAGAGCGGCTTGCCCGAGCCGTTGCCGCTCGCGCTCGGCGTGCCGTTCGCCTTCCCGGACCCGGCGCTCGCCTTCGCCGACCGAGCGCTCGCCTTCTCTTCCGCGCGCGTGACTGTCTTCTCCTCTGCCGCCATACCGCGCCGCTGCTCGCGGATCCGCGCGTAGTCGGCCCAGCCGCCCTCGTAGCTGCGCAGCGTGCCGTCCTCGATCGCGATCGTCCGAGTGCCGACGGCGTCGAGCAGCGCGCGGTCGTGGGAGACCAGCAGCACCGTGCCGTCGTAGCCGCGCAGCGCGTCCTCGAGCGCCTCGCGGCTCTCGACGTCGAGGTGGTTGGTCGGCTCGTCGAGGACCAGCAGGTTGGCGCCGGAGTTGACGAGGATCGCCAGCGACAGCCGCTGGCGCTCGCCGCCCGAGAGCCCGGCGAGCTGCTTGAGCGCATCGTCGCCGGAGAAGAGGAAGCGGCCGAGCAGCGCGCGCGCCTTGTTCGGCGACAGCTTCGTCTCGCGCTGGGCGGCGTCGAGCACGCTGCCGCTCTCGCCAAGCCACTCAGCGTGCTGGGAGAGGTAGCTCAGCTCGACGTTGTGGCCGGTGCGCAGCTTGCCGGTGGGCAGCGCGCGCCGCCCGGCGAGCGTTTCGATCAACGTCGTCTTGCCGGAGCCGTTCGGTCCGACCAGCGCGACGTGCTCACCGCGCTCGAGCCACAGCTCGGCGGGGTCGATCAGGGTGCGACGGTCGCCGTCGTCCTCGCCCTCGCGAGCCGGGACGTCGATCCGCCCGCCGTCGAGCTCGAAGACGACGCGGCCTGAGCGCTCGGCGCCGGCGAACTGGAACGACAGCCCGGCGCTCTCGCGCGGGTCGCGCTCGATCCGCTCCATCTTCTCCAGCTTCTTGACGCGCGACTGCGCCTGGCGCGCCTTTGTCGCCTTGGCGCGGAAGCGCTCGACGAACCGCTCCATCCGCGCGATCTCGGCCTGCTGCTTGTCGATCGCCCGCCCGAGCGCGATCTCGCGGGCCGCCTTCTCGCGCCGCCAGGCGTGCCACGGCCCTGAGAAGAAGCGCGCCTTGCCGGCCTCGAGCTCGAGCACCGACGTGCCGACCGCCTCGAGGAACCAGCGGTCGTGGGCGACCAGGACGACAGCCGCGTCGAGCTCCTGGAGGTACTTCTCGAGCCACTCGAGCGAGTCGATGTCGAGGTGGTTGGTCGGCTCGTCGAGCAGCAGCAGGTCGGGCGCGCCGGCGAGCGCGCGCGCCAGCGAGGCGCGGGTGAGCTCGCCACCGGAGAAGGTGTCGAGGCGGCGATCGAGCTGCTCGTCGCGAAAGCCGAGCCCGCGCAGCGGCTCCAGCGCCCGCCGCCGCCAGTCCCAGCCGCCAGCGTGCTCGAAGCGGTCCTGCGCGCGCGAGTAGCGCTGCAGCAGCGCCTCGTCGTCGGGACGCTCGGCCATCTCGGCGCCGAGCCGCGTCAGCTCGTCCTCGAGCGCCGCGATATCGCCGCAGCCCGAGACGACGTATTCGCGGACCGTCACGTCGCGCTCGCGCGGCGGTCGCTGGTCGTGCAGCGTGACGCGCGCGCCCTTCTCGATCGACAGCTCGCCGCCGTCGATCGACGCCTGGCCGGCGAGCATCCGCAGCAGCGTCGTCTTGCCGCTGCCGTTGCGCCCCGAGAGCGTCATCCGGTCGCGCCGCTCGAGCTTGAACGAGACGCCGCGCAGCAGCGGCGAGCCGGCCATGTCCTTGTCCAGCGCTGATGCGATCGCTACGGCCATCGAGCCGACGATGGTAGGCGACCCGCCGATCGGCGTCGGCCGGGCGCCGCCGCGTGAAGGGGGCGAGCGCGGTCGCGCCTAAAGGCAGACTGCCGGCTGCCGATCTATCCGCCATGCGCTCGTTCGCCCGCCGCCTGCGCGGCGCCGCCTATGACGGCCTCCGGCTGGTCCTCGGCGTGCCGTGGATCACCGGCCGCCTCGGCGGCGTGATCGACGACGGGCGGCGCCAGACCAGGCTCGGCGCGTTCTTCGACCGTCGGCCGCTGCTGCTGCGCTCGCTGGCGATCGTCGCGTTGATCTGGGGGGCGGTCTATCTGACCTGGCGCGTTGGCTGGAGCGGCGAGGGCGCCAACCCCGTCGTCTTCGCGATGCTGCTCGTGACCGAGCTCTACGGGGTCTACGCGCTCGCGATGCTCGCCTGGTTCTCGTGGTCGCGCCCGGCAGCGGCGCGACCGCCGGTCACGACTCAGCACGCCGTCGACGTCTACGTCTGCACCTACGACGAGCCGGTCGAGGTCGTGCTGGCCACGCTCGCCGGCTGCCGCGCGCTGACCTACCCGCACACCACCTACCTGCTCGACGACGGCCGGCGGCCGGAGATGGAGGAGCTCGCGCGGCTGAGCGGCGCGCGCTACCTCACGCGGCCCGACAACTCGCACGCCAAGGCCGGCAACATCAACGCGGCGTTGCCGCGCACGGAGGGCGAGCTCGTCTTCGTGCTCGATGCCGACCACGTCCCGATGCCCGACGCGCTCGACACGCTGGTCGGCTACTTCGACGACGACCGGATGGCGGTCGTCCAGAGCCCGCACGACTTCTCCAATCACGACTCGGTCCAGCACTACATGGTCGGCCGCCACGAGCAGTCGCTCTTCTACCGCGTGATCTGCCCCGGCAAGGACCGCCACGGCGCCGCCTTCTGGTGCGGCTCGGCGGCCCTGATTCGGCGCCGTGCGCTGCTCGACATCGGCGGCGTCGCGACCGAGACGATCGCCGAGGACTTCCACACCACGATCCGCCTGCAGCGCCATGGCTGGCGCAGCCGCTACCACGACGAGGTGCTCGTGCAGGGTCTCGCGCCGCACGACCTCGACGGCTACCTGCTGCAGCGCGACCGCTGGGCGCGCGGCAACCTCGCCGTCTTCACGCTGCCCGAGTCGCCGCTGCGGGCACGCGAGCTCGCGCCGGCGCAGCGGCTCTCGTACCTCGCGTCGCTGTTCGCCTACCTGGCCCCGCCGATGCGACTGCTGCTGCTGACCACGCTGGCCGTCGTGCTCTGGACCGGAGCGCTGCCGATGAAGCTGAGCGTCGCCGCGCTCGCCGTCCTGTGGCTGCCGTCAGTGGTGCTCAACCTGGCGGCGGGCTCCGCGCTCGCGCGCGGCTACATGCGGATCGCCGAGACGACCCACTTCGAGCTGCTGACGATGGAGATCTACACGCGCGCGCTCCGTTGCGCCGTGATCCCGGGCAAGACCGCCTTCAAGGTGACGCCGAAGCAGGGGGTGGACGAGGGCGGCTGGCGCGCCGTGATGAAGCTGCGCCTGGTCGCGCTGTGCGCGATCGTGCTGGCCGCGGGAATCGCCGTGCGCGGCGTCGACATCTTCGGCCCGGCGCTGATCCCGTCGCTTCCGGGCGTTGCGGCGGTGATCGTGCCGCTGCTCGCACTGATCGAGCTGCGCCGCGTGTTGCGCACGCTGGTCCTCGCGGGCGCGCGCCGCCAGCGGCGACTGGTCTATCGCTTCGAGGGCGTCGACGCGCGGGCCCACACCTTCGCCGGCGCGCGGCCGGTGCTCGGCCGCGTCGTCGACGCCAGCGCCTCCGGCCTCGGCCTCGTCATGGACAGGCCGCTGAAGGTCGGCTCGCGCCCGCTCGTCCGCCTGCGCCTGCCCGACGCCACCGGCGCCGAGCACGACGTGCCGGTTCGCGTCGAGGTCCGCTCCTCGCGCAGCGCCGGCGAAAGCACGGTGATCGGGGCAAGCATCGTCTCGATCGACCCCGAGTCCCGCCTCCGCTTGATGGAGTGGTGCTACGTCGTCTGCAGCCACGAGCGGCTGCGCGGCCACCGTCCCGCCGCGCCCGCCGACACGCTCCCGGCCCCGATCGTCTTCCCCGTCGAAGACACCGACACCGCGCCCGTCCACGTCTTCGCGCCGGACGCCGAGGGCGCCTCGGCAGCCGCGACCGCGTAGAGCGGGCCCCGTCGGCGTAGGCCGCGACAGCCGATCCGTCGTCGGGTAACGGACTCGGCACGAACGTGACAGCCGCGTAACGGCCGCTAGCTTCGTCGCGGTCCGGCCGGCAAGCTGCGGCCATGCCCGCCGTCTCCGCTGCTGCAGAAGTCCCGTCGCTCGCCGCGGCCGCTCCGCCGCAGGCCGTAGTGCACCGTGACGGTGCAAAAGTCCCGTCCGCAGCCCTCCTGGCCCCTGCGACGGAAGAAGCGCACGCCGAGGATGCGGTACGGCCTCGGCCCGGCGCGAGGGCGAGCGCGGCGGGCGAAGTGCACGGTCGTGAAAGGGGAGGAGCGCCGGTGCAGCGGGTCGTCGGGCCGCTTGGCGCACTTCGGATTCGAGGGACTGGCGACATCGCGGTCGCCGCCCTCGCGACCGCCCAGAACGGCGTCGTCTCGCGCGCGCAGCTCGAGGCGGTCGGTCTCGGTCGCGGCTCGATCGCGCGACGGGTCGCCAACGGTCGTCTGCACCGCCTCCATCGCGGCGTCTATGCCGTGGGCCACCAGGCGCTGCCGCCGCACGCGCGGGAGACCGCCGCCCTGCTGGCTTGCGGAGCGACCGCCGTGCTCAGTCACCGCAGCGCCGCCGCCGCGTGGGGCCTGCTGCCGAAGTCGCCCGGGGCGGTAGACGTGACCGTGCCAAGTCGGGATTGCCGCCCACGCGCGGGCATCCGCGCTCACACTACGAGCGATCTCCCGTCCGACGACGTGAGTCGGCTCGACAGGCTGCCGCTGACAACCGTGGCGCGGACGCTGGTCGAACTCGCGGGTGAGGTGGAGACGCGCGAGCTGGAGCGCGCGCTCGACGAGGCCGCGGCGCGCAGGCTCGCTACCCACACGGAGATCCGCAGCGTTCTGCGACGGGCGAAGGGGCGTTCGGGGACACGCGCCCTACGCGATCTGCTCGACGACCTCGACGGGCCGCGACTGACCCGCTCCGAGGCGGAGCGTCGGCTACTGGCGCTGCTGCGCGTCGCCCGGCTTCCGCTCCCGCAGACCAACGTCCGGGTCGGGTGCCACGAGGTCGACGCGCTCTGGCAGTCCCAGCGGCTCGTGGTCGAGGTGGACGGCTATGCGTTCCATTCGAGCCGCGCGGCGTTCGAGCGCGATCGGCTGCGCGACAGCGATCTCCAGGCGCGTGGCCTGCGGGTGGTTCGCATCACCTGGCGCCAGCTCAGCGACGAGCCGGAGGCGACGGTCGCCCGGATCGCTCGCGTACTGGGAGCGGCAGGCCCCTAGCCAAACGCGAGCCCCGCCCGTCTTGGCGTGCGCCGGCCGCGCCTCAGCCGAACGGCGCCAGCAGGGCGAGCTGGCGCGACTGGGCGATCAGGGTGCCGTCGGCGAGGTAGAGCTCGCCGTCCTCCTCCATCGTGCCGTTGACCGCGGCGGCGGTGCGGAAGCGGCCGAGGACGGGTTGGTCCGGGTAGCCGTCGGGCGGAAGGTCAGCGCGGATGTGGACGGTGAGGTCGATCGTCGGTGCGATCGCCGGGCTGGTCAGAGGCTCCAGCGACGGCGGCCACCAGACGTCGGACAGCAGGACGACGTACGCCGCGTCGATCCGGCGCGGGGTCGGCAGCTGGATCCAGCCGCCCGTCTCGGCCGCCTCGCCCGGCGCCAGCTCACGACCCGAGAACGGCTTGTCGCCGACGCGCGGCGCGATCTTCACGCGCGAGACGATCGACGGCATCTCCGGCGTCGTCGCCAGCCAGCCGTCGCTCTCCCGCCGGTAGTCCTCCGAGGGCACATGGGCGGCGTCGCGCGGCGGCGCCGGCGCCACGTCGGGCAGCGCCGGGGACCACGTCGCGGCGGCCGGCAGCCCCGCCGTCGAGAACGCGCCGAGCGCCGTCATCACTTCCTTGCCGTTCTGGAACGCCGTCGCACGGCCGGTCGAGAAACGCCTGCCAGCGCGAATCGTCTCGATCGCGACCTCGATCGGGCCCGGCTGCGACGGCCTCAGGTAGTGCGTCGCGAGCGTGCGCAGCTGGCGCTCCCCGCCCGGTGCGAGCTCGTGCTCCAGCGCACGCGTCAGGATCGCTGCGAGGTAGCCGCCGTTCGGACCGGGCGGCGCGCCCCAGCCGTCCTCGACCTCGCCGGCGAAGCGGCCGTCGCCGAGCGCAGCGACCGCCGTTGCGCGGTCGAAGTCGCTCGCCGGCGCGTCCTGCTCGATCTGCGAGTCCACGGGCCGGGCACGCTAACAGGGCTGGCTGGCCAGCCAGGCTTGCGCCGCCTTCTACGCTTGACGTGGATGAGGGACACGCTGCGAGCACCACTGCGGGCCGGCGCAGCTGCCGCGTTCACCGTTGGGATGCTGCTCTTCCTGCTCAACCCGCCGGAGCTCTCGGGCGCTGAGGACCTGATCACGCTCGTGATGGGGGCCGTCGCGCTCGTCCTCTTCACAGCCTGGGGCACGGTCGTGCTGATGGGCGACGGGCCGAGCGAGCCGGAGATCGAGCGGATCGTCCAGCGCAGCGAGACGCTCGCCCGCCTGCCGGTCCCCGAGACCGCCCCGAGCGACTTCGACGACCTCGTCACCGAAGCGCTCGACGAGCTGCCCGACGAGTTCCAGGAGGTCCTGCGGGACATCCCCGTCGTGGTCTCACGCCAGGGCCGCGAGCACGGCGCCTACGGCCACTACTACGGCGACACCGTCGCGCGCGACAACTACCCCGACCGGATCATCATCTACCAGGACACGCTCGAGCGCGACTTCGGCCACGACCGCGACCTGCTGCGCTCCCAGGTCACGCGCACCGTCCGCCACGAGATCGCCCACCACCTCGGCTGGGACGAGCGCGGCGTGCGCGACCTGGGCTTGTAGGCTTGCCGGACCCCGGTGAGGTGTCCGAGTGGCTTAAGGAGCACGCTTGGAAAGCGTGTATGCGGGAAACCGTATCGTGGGTTCGAAT
>DATABV010000085.1:0-2810 GCA_036259395.1 Thermoleophilaceae bacterium
GCTTCGGCGAGGACGTCGCGCTCTACCGCGCGATCTCGCAGGAGACGCCGGAGCGGATGGCGGCGCGCGTGGCCCAGTACCGGGCCGAGGGCTACACCAAGTTCCAGCTCAAGGTCGGCGGCGACCCGGACGAGGACATCGAGCGCATCCGCGCCGCGGCCGGCGAGCTTCGGCCGGGCGACATGCTGGTGGCGGACGCCAACACCGGCTGGCTGATGCACCAGGCGGCGCGGGTAGTGCGCGCCGTGCGCGACGTCGACGTCCACATCGAGCAGCCCTGCCTCGGCTACGAGGAGTGCCTGACGATCCGCCGCCGGACCGATCACCCCTTCGTGCTCGACGAGAGCATCGACGGGCTCGACGCCCTGCTCCGCGGCCACGCCGACGGCGCCATGGACGTCATCAACCTCAAGATCAGCAAGGTGGGCGGGCTGACGAAAGCGCGGCAGATCCGCGACCTCTGCGTCGCGCTCGGGATCGCCATGACGATCGAGGACAGCTGGGGCGGCGACATCACCACGGCGGCCATCGCCCACCTCGCGCACTCGACGCCGGAGGAGCTCCGGTTCTCCGCAACCGACTTCAACAGCTACGTGACGGTGAGCACGGCCGAGGGCGCGCCGCGCCGCGTCCAGGGGCGGATGGCGGCGTCGACGGCGGCGGGGCTCGGGATCGAGCCGCGGCTCGACGTGCTGGGGGAGGCGGTGTTCGAGGTCGGCTGAGCACGGTCGCGTAGTCCAACAACCGAAACGAAGCCCGCGTGCGCGACACCGTGTTGAGACGCGACGCACGGACTCTTCGGGTCGCGGTCGGTGCTTCGCCGCGGGCGGTCCTCGGGGCGCGAGGAGAGGCAGCGGGCTGCAGCGTGGAGGCGCCGAGCGAGTGAACGACGTGAGCCGCGGGTCCCTGACCGGCTCCGACGAGGACACCGCGCTCGCCGCCAAGTGGCCGTCGATCGCGCTGCTCGCCGTCTGCGAGGTGCTGGCCATGGCGCTCTGGTTCTCGGCGTCGGCGGTCGTGCCGGCGCTTCGGCTGGAGTACCCGCTCGACGACCTCCGGGTGTCGCTGATCACCAGCAGCGTTTCCGCCGGCTTCGTCGCCGGCACGCTGGCCAGCGCGCTGCTCGGTCTCGCCGACCGCTTCGATCCGCGCCGGCTGCTCGCCGCCTCGGCGACGGTTGCAGCCGGCGCCAACGCGGCGATCCTTCTGGTCGAGCCGACCTCGCTGGCGCTGCCGGCGCTGCGGTTCGTCGTCGGCGCGTGCGCGGCCGGGATCTACCCCGTCGGCATGAAGATGGCCGCGAGCTGGGCCCGGGGCGACATGGGCCTCCTGGTCGGCCTGCTCGTCGGCGCCCTGACGCTCGGCTCGGCCTCGCCGCACCTGATCGCGGCGCTCGGCGGCGGGCTCGATTGGCGCGTCACGCTCGCCGCGTCGTCGGCGTTCGCGCTGCTGGCCGCGCTGCTGATCCACGCCGTGCAGCTCGGTCCCAACCGCGGCGGCCCGGTCGCGTTCAAGGCGCGCTACGTGCTCCTCGCCTGGACGAACCGGCCGCTCCGGCTCGCCAACCTCGGCTATTTCGGCCACATGTGGGAGCTCTACGCCGTCTGGGGCTGGATCGGCGTGTTCCTGCACGCGAGCTTCGCCCTGGACCCCGGCGGGGAGCACGCGGCCCTCTACGCCAAGCTGGCCGCGTTCGGCACCATTGGCATCGGGGCGCTCGGCTGCCTCGCCGGCGGGCTCGTCGCCGACCGGCTCGGGCGGACCACGCTGACCATGGTGGCCATGGCCGTGAGCGGCGCGTGCTGCGTTCTGGCCGGCTTCCTGTTCGGCGCCGAGCCCTGGCTGCTGGCGGCGCTGTGCCTGGTCTGGGGCGTGGCGATGGTGGCCGACTCCGCGCAGTTCTCATCCAGCGTCATCGAGCTCTCGGAGCGGGAGCTGATCGGCACAATGGTGACGGTCCAGACCTGCGTCGGCTTTTTGATCACGCTGGTCACGATTCACCTGATCCCGACGCTGGTGGACCTGGTCACGTGGCGCTACGCTTTCGCGTTCCTCGCGATCGGGCCGTTCCTCGGCGTGCTCGCGATGGGCCGGCTGCGGCGGCACCCGGAGTCCTTCAGGCTCGCGGGCGGCAACCGGTAGCCGATGGACGGACGACGGGCGGCCTCGGGATAGCGGCCGAGGGGCGCTCGGACCTAAGCGGTATCGACACGGGCAACAGACACCGGGAGGGGAGAGATCCATGCTGCGGCGGTTCATCATCGAGCGGGAGTTGCCGGAGGTCGGCAGCTTCGAGCGCGAGCAGCTCAGGGCGGCGGCGGAGAAGTCCAACGAGACGCTGCGCGCGCTCGGTCCTGACATCCAGTGGGTCGAGTCCTACGTGGCCGACAACAAGACGTTCTGCGTCTACTTGGCGCGCGACGAGGGAATCATCCGCCAGCACGCCGAGAAGAGCGGCTTCCCGGCGAACAAGATCACCGAGGTCAGGAGGATCATCGACCCGACCACGGCCGCCGCGTAGACCGCGATCGGGCTGCGCAGACGGGCGGGGCGGCTCAGCCCAGATAGGCGCGCTTGACCTCCTCGATGTCGAGGAGGTCGAGCCCCTTGCCCTCCAGAACGACCTCGCCCGATTCCAGCACGTAGGCGAGGTCCGCGATCTCGAGCGCCATAAAGGCGTTCTGCTCGACCAGCAGCACCGTCACGCCCTGCTCGTTGACGGCGCGCACGGCGTCGAAGATCTGATCGACCAGCCGCGGGGCGAGGCCCATGCTCGGCTCGTCGAGGAGGAGCACCTTGGGCGAGGCCAT
>DATABV010000086.1:0-18034 GCA_036259395.1 Thermoleophilaceae bacterium
GTCGGCGCGGGAGCCGGAGCCGGCCTCGGCGGCGGCTTCCGACGCCGCGGCGACGGGACGCGCGGGGGCGCCTGCGAAGCCGGCGGCGTGGCCGGAGCGCCGCCGGAGGTTGGGGGTGGTGGATCGGGCTCAGGCGTGCCGCGCGGGACTGGCCCTGCAGCGGGCGGAGCCGCCCTTCCCCGACCGCGCGAGCGATCCCTAGCCGCTCCGTTGCGACGCGGCTCAGTGCGCTGGCGCTCGCCGCCCTGCTCGCGCAGCTGGATCGGCGCCACCGACGGCGCGTCGAGGTTCCCGGCGAGCTTCGGCAGCACGGCGAGCAGGACCACCGTCACGACGACGAGGGCGAGCGCCAGCAGACGTTGCGCGAGCGACACCCTCACCATCCTGAGAGCCCGCGCTGAGGCCAGCATGAGAGCCGTCTAAGACTTCTCTCACGGAAGAGTCCGGGGGCGCGAGCCCCCGTCCCTCCTCCCACCGGCCAGGCGCCCCCGGTGGCTACACCTTTGGGTTCTGGACTGGCTCGTCGCCCGAGTAGTCGTAGAAGCCCATGCCGGACTTGCGGCCGTACCAGCCGGCGGCGAGCATCTTGCGCAGCGTCGGCGGGCGGGCGAAGCGGCGCTCGCGGAACTCGTCGAAGAGCACGTCGCAGATTGAGCCGAGCGTGTCGAGGCCGACGAAGTCGGACAGCAGCAGCGGGCCCATCGGGTGGCCGGCGCCGGCCTTCATCGCGGCGTCGATCTCCTCGATCGAGCCGACGCCCTCCTCGTAAGCGCGGATGCCGTCGAGCAGGTACGGCACGAGCAGGCGGTTGACGATGAAGCCCGCGGTGTCGCGCGTCGGGATGCCGAGCTTGCCGAGGCTCTTGGTGAACTCGACCCCTGCGGCGAAGGTCTCGTCCGAGGTCGTGATGCCGCGGACGACCTCGACGAGCTTCATCACCTGGGCAGGGTTGAAGAAGTGCAGGCCGAGGAAGCTCTCGGGCCGCGAGGTCGAGGCGGCCTGATCGATCACCGACAGCGACGACGTGTTGGTCGCGAACAGCGCGCCCTGCTTGACGATCCCGTCGACCTCCTTCCACATCTCGAGCTTCAGCGCGAGGTCCTCGGTGATCGCCTCGATCACCAGCTCGCAGTCCGCGAGGTCGGAGTAGGAGGTCGTGCCGTGGATCCGGCCGCGGACCGCGTCGGCGTCGGCCTGCTCGGCCTTGCCCTTCTCGACGGCGCGCGCGAGCTGCTTCTCGATCTTGCCGACGCCCTTCTCGAGCTTGGCGTCGTCGACCTCGCGCAGCACGACGTCGTAGCCCGCCTGCGCGACCACCTGGGCGATCCCGTGGCCCATCAGGCCTGCCCCGAGCACTCCAACCTTCTTGATCTCCACTACGTTCTCCCAGTCAGCTGTCAGCGAGCCCGGGGAGCCTATATGTCACTGATCGGAGTCGAGGACCGTGGCGGCGTGCGTCATCTGGTGCTGCAGCGGGCCGAGAAGCGCAACGCGTTCAACCGCGAGCTGATCGAGGCGCTCGGGCACGCCCTCGAGGACGCGGCGGCCGACACGTCGGTGCGCGTGCTGGTCGTGCGCGGCGACGGGGCGATGTTCTCGTCCGGCATGGACCTCAACGACCTGCGCGAGCTCGCCGGCGACGCATCGCAGCTGCGACCGTTCCGCCGCGCGATCCTCGGCTGGTGGAACCTGCTCGAGGAGATGCCGAAGCCGACGATCGTCCAGATCCACGGCGCCTGCCTCGGCGGCGCCTTCGAGCTCGCGCTCGCGGCCGACTTCCGCGTGATGGCTGAGGACGCGATGGCCGGGATCATGGAGGTCCGCGTCGGCCTGCTTCCCGACGTCGGCGGCTGCTCGCGCCTGCCGTCGATCGTCGGTCTCGGCAACGCCAAGGAGCTGATCATGACCGGCAAGGTGATCGACGGACGCGAGGCGCACCGGATCGGCTTCGCCAACCGGATCGCCCCAACCGAGGAGCTCGACGCGCTGACCGAGGCGTTCGCGAACGAGCTGCTCGCCTGCGCGCCGCGCGCCGTCGGAATGGCGAAGCGCGTGATCGACGCCTCCGCCAAGCCCGCGCTCGCCGCGACGCTCGAGCAGGAGGTCCAGGCCCAGGAGGCACTCGTCGCCAGCGAGGACTTCGCCGAGGGCACGCGCGCCTTCTTCGAGAAGCGCCAGCCAAACTTCGGGGCCAAGTAAGCCGCACGCACGCATCGGCCCTAGGTTGGTGTTCTAGCACCGACCGCCGACCACTCGAGGACTCCAGCCTACGTTCCCTTCCGGTTCTCCTAGTAACCGGGTAACGCGCGACTCAATCGTCTCAGGTCGCTTTGAGGCCCCGGGCCCGTACTCGTCGCCTTAGTCCGGTGCGTCGAATAGTTCGAGTTCCTTCCACCTTTGAGGCTCTTGGAGTGCGGCTCGTCGCCGCAAGCTGGTCTCGGCGATCAAGTGCTCAAGAACCGCCTCGCTCACATTGCCCGGGACGCCCACGTGAGAATCGAAGTCAAGCACCAACGCGCCCGCATCCCTGTCTCCAACAACGGTACGCAGAGCGTCCTCAAGTAGGGGGATCCATCCGGGCTCCGCCGACATAGCGTCGATGACTTCCGCTGCGGATGGCATCGGCTCAGACCGGGCCAGTATTTGAGTAATCGACGCAGCCTGCGCGGAAAGCTTCCACCGGCGCTGTACATCGTCAGGGGCTTCCCACCCGGTATACCCAGACTGCGCCATTGCCGCAGCGAGCAACCTCCACGCCCCCATAAGACCGGGACGTGCCCGGACGAGACCTGTGAGCGTCTCGATGATCACGGTGTGGTCGGCGAAAGCGCCGCGCGCACTAGGGCTACGACGCCCGAGTTCGTCAAGAGCGTTTGCCAAGTCGACCGGGTTCTCGTAACCGTCGAGATAGTGCAGAACACCCACTTGGGCGCCCTCTGACCAGGTGGGGGGCTCGGTGGCGATCCTGAGGCCACCGCTATTCTCGACCAAGATCTCAAAGTCGTTCAGGCCTATTAGCAAACCGTCACCTTCATCAGGGCGGTCTGGGATCAGGCTGGCAATCGCCAGGGCCCAACGGGCTAACACTTGTTTGCCGCCCGCTGGTGCCGGAACGTGCCGCCAGGCGTCCACGACGTTATATGCGGTACGTGGACTCGCAACGTTCCAACCGCATCCGTAGAGTGGAATTCCCCCTTTCGCTACGGACGCGTCGAAAGGGAGACCATCCTCCCAGAAATGACCAATGTCCTCCGTAGTGACACCCCCGTCTAACCAGCGCTGCTCCGCTGCCCGCCACTGATCGATATTCCCCATACGGCCGGCTCGGGCCGCCTCAATGATCTCTTCCGCCTGAGCGCCATTAGCTATCGCGCCCAGACAAGCACCCAGCGGCCACGGCCCGGTCTGGCCCCACCGATATGGCAAGAGCTCATGCGTCATGATCTCATCAATTGCGTCACCCAGAGCAGTGCATGACGGATTATTGACGAACTCGCCAACAATCGCCTCATACCGCCATGCGGGATGCACTACATCCACATTAGGGACTTCCTTCAATGAAGCATTTAAGCTGGGATCCTCAGAGGTGACACGGGTCATAGTTAGCCGGAAACTGCTGGGCTCGACACCCGCGATCGGTATGGCGCTTCCGAAACTATGTTTCGCCCTCCGAACACCTCGAGCCAATAGATTTGCCCAGGGAACATCCGCTTTAGCCGCCATCTCCAGCATCGCGACATATCGCTCGTCGTACCCGATCCCATGTCGTAGAGCCGCGCTGGCCAGGACCTGCGAGACGCGCGCGCCAATTTCGAGCGGCCCATCCATCTCGCCAAGTAACGCTGCCTCGCTAGCGCCGCCGTTGTCGGGCCACGCTTCAAGGAGCATTTGTTCAGCCCAATGAACGCCACCGTCTACCAAGCTCAGTAGCAGGCGCCATGTCCCAGATCGCACGACGGGTACGCGGAGGCCCGCCTCCAAAGCGTCCCGAAACGCGCTCTGAGAGCGGTCATCGTAGAGTCGGGCAAGCCGGGCTTGCAAGTCGGACGCCGGCCTATCGACACACTCCAATGCCTGCTCCAAGAGCAATCGCCGGTAACGCGGCTGGTCGCGGGCCGACCCGTCCTCAGACAGATCAATCGCGAGTGACGCGCCCGTAGCCGCGGCCTTCGACACTCCCGCATCCTCAAGATCGCTGTTTTGCTCAGCACAAATGGTATATACGGTGTCACGAAGGTGCTGCCGATCAGCGAAGCACCTCCCCGCAGCGAACAAGAAGACATTCCGCCACGCGCTCGCTGAGGCAATCGACCTCAGCCGCCCGGCGACGACGTCATCACCACCGTCCATGAGCGCCTCAGCGGCCATGAACTCTTGCAAGGAGCGTATCTCAAATCCAACGCGGTCCTCCTCGACTCCAACCACGAAGACGAGGCGCTCGGCAGCCGCAGCGAGAATCGAGTCACACAACTCCTGCAATTCCCGCCCCTCATAGGCCTCCTCCTCTAACCGCCCGCGAACGATTGAGGCGAACCTGTCGCGTGACAAATGGGACTCGGTGTTACGGGCCACCTCGCTATCTCTCTGTAAGACAAGGGCTACACGCCGGTGAATGCGATCGACGTTATGCTTTTGACGCCGAAGGATGTCAGCGGCCGGTATGTCGCGCTCCATCTCACGGTTATAGATTACGCTGTAGTACTCAGAAAACAAACTCCACCGTTGCTCGGGCGGCTGACCCATCTGATCGACGAGTGTCGCCATGATCGTGACCTGGAGAGGGCTAAGCATGAGCCGCGCCGTAGTCTCGACGCGTGCGGCACGCTCAAGGCGTCCGATAACCCGCTCACACCGGTCTCGATCTGCGCCATAGCGAGCCTCGGCCAGCTGTCTTCCGTAACTTAGGGCTTTAGCCTGCCCGAGTGGGGCAAGAGTACGATGCAGATAGAGACTGGGGGCGAAATCGTCGTTGTATCCTTGAGGCCTCGTCGTTGCGAGCACGAGTGCGTCAGTCTCACTGTCTGCAATGTCTACCCAAAACTCGTTGATCGCGGTCAGGACTGCGTCTCGGTTGCTAGAACTAGGCACCTCGTCGAGACCATCGAGGACAATTAACCACGGGTAGCCGTTGAGCCACTGCCTGAACGCATCGATCGGGACGTCACGGTCGATCCGTTGCTCGACCCGTCGAGTAATAAAGCGGAGCAAGGATAGATTTCCATCCTCCTCCTCCAACGCGGTAGCGAACTCGCTCAGGACCACTCGAATCGGAAACCGCCGTACGCCTGGGCCCGATATTTGCGATGCGTCACAGTGCCGATCTATGAGCGCCATAGCGGTCCGGGCCTCGGCCGAGATTGTCTGCGGCGGTCTTTCGGCTAGAAGCGAGGCCCGGAACAGCTGGCATACGAACTGGCCTAGAGTTGTCTTTCCCTGGCCTGGCCCGCCTATCAAGACCCACCGCCCGGGCTTGCTGCTGACTTGGGTGGGATGCCTTCCCTCAGATGGGCCTAGCGATCGTGCTGATCCAGGATTCAACTTGACGTGCGCAGCATCAAGAAGTTGCTCCACCAAACCGCGGGGCTCGGAGGCCTCATCCACGAAATGGTCCTCGGTCTCAAGGAGCGGAAGGTCAACAAAGACGCGTGCGATGGGAACCCGCTCCTCCGGTGCACGACCAGCCTGCTCAAGATTTGCGTACTGATCAGCGAGGAGCTCCTTCTGCAGAAACAGTGACAGGGTGCGATCAAAATCGGGGGCAGAGATTGCCAAGTCATCAACCACCTTTGCTAGCACGTCACCCGCCGTGATCCACGCAGCGTAGGCGTTACGCAAATCGCTGTGGAGATCGAGAAAGCGACACAGCTTGTCTCGGTCCCAAACGTCGTACCCCTTTAGAAGTTTGCTGTTGACCGCCGAACGTAAGATGGCGTCTACCTTGTCCTTTGACCCCTGCTTTTGCACAGGAGTCAACGTGACGTTTGTAACGTACAGGTAATAGTCTGGTCGGTCCCCGGTAAAGCCTGAGGCGGTGTAGCGGTCCATCTCCTTCTGAAGCTGCTCAGCAGCCCATTGTCCGTCGCGACCCCGATCAGACAGCACCTGACGAAACTTGGCTTGTACCACCAGGTAGCCGTCCCAGCTACCGTCTCCCAGACCAGGGATTTTACCCTTGAACGCTGCCTCTCGACCGCCGTCTGGCCCATCGCCAAAAATAACTACACTCGGCCCGATTTCGGCGATCGCAATGCTTTGAATCAGCTGCTCGAAAGAGCGAGACGAAAGCCCCTCTAGCCGGTAGTCCACGCGAGGAGACTATCGAGAAGCTAGAGAGATGGAAACCCCTGCTTACCCGCGCCCTTCAAGAGCTCGTCACGGAACTTGCGCACCAGGTCCGGTCGGCGGCGAGCGAGGTTGCGGTACTCGCCGGGGTCGCTGCGCGTGTCGTGCAGGCGGACGGTGACGACCCGCCCGCCGGCGTTCTGGGCGACGTAGAGCCAGCGGCCGTCGCCGGCCATCAGCGTGTCGCCCCAGGCCGACGTCCAGACCGGGCGGCGCTGCTTGACGCGGCGGCCGTCGAACAGCGGGCGCAGGTCGACGCCGTCCATCGCCTTCGGGACCGGGGCGCCGACGCCGCGCAGCAACGTCGGCGCGATGTCCTGCGACGAGGCGAAGTATCCGCTTCGCCGCCCGGCGCCGACGCGCTGCGGGTGGCGGATCATGAACGGCACGTCGATCAGCTCGCCGTGGAGCTGGTTGGAGTTCTTGCCGATGATGCCGTGCTCGCCGAGCGAGACGCCGTGGTCGGAGACGACCGCTACCCAGGTGTTCGACAGCCCGAGCTCGTCGAGCCGGGTGAGGAAGCGGCCGAGCCAGGCGTCGAGGAAGGTCGTCTCGGCTGCGTACAGCGCCTGCGCAAGCCTCAGCGTCTTGCGCGAGATGTCGGCGGTGCGGCCGGCGGGCGTCCCGAACGGCATCAACGGCCGGTAGCCGCCGCGCTTGATTCGCGCGTAGCGCGCGAGGTAGCTGTCGGGCGGGTCCCACGGCTCGTGGACGTCGAAGCAGTCGACGACCAGCGCGAACGGCTGCGCGCGGAACGCTGCCTGCTCGAGGAAGTCGATGCCGCCTCCGAAGACGCGCGCCGCGAGGTAGTCGCGCTCACGGCGGCTGGCGCCGTTGTAGGCGAGGTACTCGCGCACGCGCCCGCGGTCGCCGCCGCGCAACTCGGGCGCGAGGTGACGCCGCAGGCGGCCTGGTGACACCGGTCTGCGGCGCTGGCGCCAGCCGGGGATCTGGCCCTCGACGACCGTCATCACGTCGGGCCTGCCACGGAAGCGCGCGAACGCGGGACGCAGCAGGTGCGGGTTGTCCGTCACGTAGCCGGTCAGGTAGCCGCGCTTGCCGAGCACGTCGAGGAACGTCGTCTCGCCGCGGTGGATGCCCTCGAAGCCCGGGACCGCTGGAAGCGCTCCCTCCGGGCGCCAGCCGCGAAACGGAAAGCCGCTGCGGCCGATCAGCAGCGACTTACGGACCGGCACCGTCGGCATCGCGTCGTGGCGGGCGTGGGTGAAGAGCAGGCTCTCGGTCGCGAGCGCGTCGAGCGTTGGCGTCCGCGCCCGCCGCCCACCGTAGGCGCCGACGTGGTCGGTGCGCAACGAGTCGATCACGACGACGACGACGTTGGCGTTCGCCGCGGGGATCAGCCCCGGCGCCAGCGCCGCGGCCTCGCTGCGGCCGGCGGCCAGGCCCGGCACGGCGGCGCCCAACCCGAGCGCAGCGGCGCCACCGAGCAGCCGCCGCCGCGTCAGCTCGCTAGCGAGTTCTTCACCAGCTCGGTGAGAATCCATATCCGCAGCCACAGTAGCGGTGAACCCGGCGGGAGCGCGTTAGTTGCTGGCCCAGCGTCAGCCGCGCTGCCAGTCGACCGGACCCGCCGTCAGAAGATGGCTTCCGAGCGGGCGCCCGAGCACGCGCTGCACCTCGCGCGCGCAGTCGAGCAGCGCGCCGAGGTCGATGCCGGTTGGATGTCCCATCTCGTGGAGCATCGAGACGAGGTCCTCGGTGGCGATGTTGCCGGTCGCGCCCCTGGGCACCGGGCAGCCACCGAGCTCGCCGAACGAGCTCTCGAACGAGCGACAGCCGGCCTCGAGCGCGGCGAGGGCGTTGGCCAGGCCCTGGCCGCGCGTGTTGTGGAAATGGGCGGTCAGCTCGACCTCGGGCAGCCGCTCGAAGGCGGCGGCGAAGAACTCGCGCACCTGGGCCGGGTTCGCCATGCCGGTCGTGTCCGCGAAGCCGAGCTCGGCGCAGCCGGCGGCGCGCAGGCGCTTGGCGATCTCGAAGACACGCTCGGGTGGCACCGCGCCCTCGTAGGGACAGCCGAACGCCACCGAGATCACCGCCTCGCAGCGCAGCCCCTCGCCGAGCGCGCGGGTGACCACCTTCTCCAACCCGCCGAGCGACTCCTCGATCGACCGGTTGACGTTGGCGCGGTTGTGGCTCTCCGACGCCGACAGGAAGAGGTTGACCTCCTGGAAGCGGTCGCGCAGCGCCAGTGCGTTGTCGAGCCCGCGCTCATTGGGGATCAGCACGGTGACGGCGACGTCCTCCGGTATGTCGGCGCGCGTCAGGACGTCGGGCCCGTCGGCGAGTTGGGGAATGACGTCGGCGCGGACGAAGCTCGTCACCTCCAGCCGGCGCAGGCCGCTGCGCGCCAGCATCTCGACGAGGCGGACCTTGTCGTCGGTCGCGATCGTCTCGGGCTCGTTCTGGAAGCCGTCGCGCGGACCGACCTCGCGGATGCGAACGGGATCTCCAGGCATGCCTACATCATGCCGAGGCCGCCGCTGACCCCGACGGTCTCGCCCGTCACGAAGGAAGCCTCGTCGCTCGCGAGGTAAGCGATCGCGGCGGCGACCTCCTCCGGCTCGCCGAGCCGCTTCATCACGGTCGAGTCGATCATCCCCTGGACCATACGCTCGCCGATCTCGCCGAGCACCTCGGCGGCGCGCACCATCTGGGTGTCGATCGGCCCTGGCGCGACGGCGTTGACGCGGACGCCGAAGCGCGCCGACTCCTTCGCGAGCGCCTTGGTAAAGCCGATCACCCCGGCCTTGGTAGCCGAGTAGACGACAGAGAGCTGCGAGCCGACGCGCCCGGCCTCGGACGCGACGTTGACGATCGCCCCTCCGCGGCGCTCGTGCATCCCGGGCAGCACCGCGTGGGTGACGGCCAGCACGCCGCGCAGGTTGACCGCGAGCATGTTGTCCCAGACCTCGGGCGGGGTCTGCGTGAAGAAGAGCTCGCCGGCGACGCCGGCGTTGTTGACCAGCACGTCGATCGGCCCGAGCTGCCGCTCGGTCGCCTCGACCGCCGACGCGATCGACTCGTCCGAGCGGACGTCGAGCTCGAGCCCGATCCCGCCGAGGTCGGCGGCGAGCTCCCGCGCGGCTGCCGCGTCGAGATCGCCGATGGCCACGCGCGCGCCCTCGGCGGCGAGCCGCGACGCCGTCGCGCCGCCGATCCCGCCCGCCCCGCCCGTCACGAGCGCCACCTTGCTCTCGAACCGCATCGGCGAGACCCTATCCCTGCGCGTGCCTGCGCCGGCTGAGGACTGACGGCCCGCGGGCGGCTGTTAGCGTGCCGCGCCGGATGCCTGGCTCCCCCATACCGATCGTCGGCGGCACCGGCGCGCTCGGGTTCGGGCTGGCGCTGCGGCTCGCCAAGGCGGGCGAGGAGGTGGTGATCGGCTCGCGCGACGCCGGACGGGCCGAGGAGGCCGCCGTGCGAATCCGCGCCCGGGTGTCGAACGCCCACGTCGCCGGCATGGAGAACGCCGAGGCCGCCCGGCTCGGCGAGGTCGTCTTTTTGACCGTCCCCTTTCGCGCCCAGTCCGAGAACCTGACCAACCTCAAGGAAGCGCTCCGCGACGGGCAGATCCTCGTCGACGCCACCGTGCCGCTCGCCGCGGCGATCTCCGGCAAGGCCACGCGCCTGCTCGGCGTCCCGCAGGGCTCCGCGGCCGAGCAGGCCCAGGAGATGGTCCCCGACGGCGTGACGGTGATCAGCGCGCTGCACTCGGTCGACGCGTCGACGCTCGGCAACCTCGACGAGCCGCTCGACCAGGACGTCCTGATCTGCGGCGACCGCAAGGAGCCCAAGCGCAAGGTCGCCGAGCTGATCGGCCTGATCGAGGGGCTGCGACCGGTCAACGCCGGCGCGCTCGAGACGGCGCGCTTCGTCGAGGCGCTCACGCCGCTGCTGATCTCAGTCAACATCCGCAACAAGTCGCACGCCGGGGTCCGGCTGACCGGCCTGCCCGACCAGCTCTGGTAGCTCCGATGCGCGTCGCGCTGCTCTCCGGCGGCACCGGCGGGGCGAAGCTGGCGCGCGGCCTGCTCGACGAGGTCGGCGCCGAGGAGCTGACCGTGATCGCCAACACCGGCGACGACGCCTGGGTCTACGGCGTCCACGTCTCCCCCGACCCCGATCTGGTCACCTACTGGCTCGCCGACGCGATCGACGAGCGCGGCTACGGGATTCGCGACGACAGCTGGCAGGTGATGGAGGCGCTGGCGGCGGCCGGGCGGCCGACGTGGTTCCGGCTCGGCGACCGCGACCTGGCGATGTGCCTGACCCGCAGCGAGCAGCTCGCGGCGGGGACGCGGCTGACCGACGCCCACGCCGCAGTGGTCGGGGCGATGGGGGTCGGCGCGAGGGTGCTGCCGATGTGCGACGAGCCGGTCCCGACGCGGATCGGCGTTGGCGGGCGGGTGCTGCCGTTTCAGGAGTTCATGATCGTCGAGCAGGCGCGCGGCCCGCTCGAGAGCGTCGCCTTCGACGGCGTCGAGCGGGCACGGCCGACCGACGAGGTGCTGGCGGCGCTGCGAGACGCCGACGTCGTCGTGATCGGGCCCTCGAACCCGATCGTCTCGATCGGCCCGATCCTCGCGCTGCCGGGCATGCGCGAGGCGCTGATCGCCACGCCCGCGCCCGTGGTTGCCGTCAGCCCGTTCGTCGGCGGCCGGGTCCTGAAGGGACCGACCGAGCTGTTCTGTCGCTTCGCCGGCGTCGAGCCGTCGGCAACCGGCATCGCCGGCCTCTACGCCGGCCTGATCGACGGCCTGGTCGCCGACGAGCCCGTCGAAGGCCTACCGGCCGCCGAGGTCCCGACGCTGATGGACGGCCCGGCGAGCCGGCGCCAGCTGGCGCGGGCGACGCTCGAGCTCGCCACGACGCTGTCGACGAGCTGACCGATATCTCCGCGCACCGCGGTTAGAGTCGGGCCAGCCGACCCGATCGCCCGATGCGAACGATCGCGATCCTCCCAATCAAGAGCTTCGACGCCGCCAAGCAGCGGCTCGCTGGCCTGCTCGGAAGCGGCGCCCGTCAAGCGCTCGTGCAGGCGATGTTCCAGGACGTGCTGTCGTCGCTGCGCCACGTCGAGAGCCTCGACGCGATCGCCGTGGTCACCGCCAACCCAGTCGCTGCACGCGCCGCGCGCGGCGAGGGGGTTGTGGTGCTCGGGGACAGCGAGGAGACCGGCCACAACGACGCCGCCGGTCTGGGGATCGCCTACGCCGTCGAGCACGGCTTCGAGCGCGTCATGCTCGTGCCCGGCGACACGCCGCTCCTGGACCCGGACGAGATCGAGGGCGTGCTGCGCGACCGCGAGGCCGGTCTGGTCGTCGTCCCCGATCGCCACGGCTCGGGCACGAACGCGCTCTTGATCGCTCCGCCGGGCGCCGTCGCGCCGTCGTTTGGAGCGGGCAGCCGCCGACGCCACGAGCTGCTGGCGGCCGCGGCAGGAGTGCCCTGCTCGGTCGTCCCACTGCGCTCCCTGGCCGTCGACGTCGATACCCCGGAGGACCTCGACGAGCTCGCCGCTCTGCTCGGCGACGCCGCCAACCGCTCCAGGGCGAGCATGACGCGTGGCGCCCTGCGCCAGCTCGACCGCTCCGGGGCCGCTCCCTCCCTCCCCTCCGCCGCGATCTCCTGAACCAGCTGCGCGTCCTGTCCGCCGTCGCGCTCGACGGCATCGGCGAGGTGCGAGCCGGCGACGACCTCGCCGCGCTCGTCGCCGCCGCGCTGCCCGACGACCTGGGGGCCGGCGACATCGTCGCGGTCGCGCACAAGGTCGTCTCGAAGGCCGAGGGTCGCACGCGTCGGCTCGCTGACATCGAGCCCACGCGGCGGGCGCGCGACCTCGCCACCCAACACGGCAAGGACCCGCGCGTCGTCCAGGCGGTGCTCGACGAGTCGGCGCGGGTTCTGCGGGCCGGCCACGGCGTGCTGATCTGCGAGACCCATCACGGCCTCGTCTGCGCGAACGCCGGCGTCGATCGCTCGAACAGCGCGGAGCCCGACCAGCTGATCCTGCTGCCGCTCGACCCCGACGCTTCCGCGCGCGCCCTGCGTGCCGGGATCGGGGCTCTGCGCGGAATCGCGCCGGCCGTGGTCGTAACCGACTCGTTCGGCCGCGCATGGCGGCTCGGCCAGACCGACGTCGCGATCGGCAGCGCGGGCGTGACCCCGCTCGACGACTGGCGCGGCCGCCGCGACGCGCACGGGCGCGAGCTGCAGGCCACGGCCATAGCCGTCGCCGACGCGATCGCCGGCGCCGCCGACCTGGTCCGTGCCAAGGACGCCAACCAGCCCGCAGTGCTGCTGCGCGGCCTCGACCGCTTCGTCACGACCGGCGACGGCCCCGGCGCAGCCGCGCTTCGCCGCCCGGCCGCCGACGACCTGTTCCGCTAGCCGGGCGTAGCGGTCAGCCGCCGATCGGCGCCCTCGGGTTGGTCCCCCAGAAGATCTGGGTGCCGAGCATGCCGAGGATGTGGACCAGCACGGTGTTGAGCACCATCGACTTCGCGGTCGCCGTCCCGACGCCGACCGGCCCGCCGCTGGCCGTGTAGCCGTAGTAGCAGCCGACGAGCACGATGACAGTCGCCATCGCCATGCCCTTGATCGTGCTGAAGAAGAGGTCTGGAGGGTTTTGGAACATCCAGAAGATCAGCGAGTAGCCGCCCGACGACACCTCCCCGATCTGCTCCACGATCGCCAGGTGGGTGGCGAAGAAGCCGACCCCGACAGCGATGATGTACATGAACGGCAGGACCACCCAGGCCGCGAGCAGCCGCGTCGAGCAGAGGAACGTCAGCGAGCTGATGCCCATCACGTCGAGCGCGTCGATCTCCTCGTTGATCCGCATCGCGCCGATCTCGGCGACCAGGCCGGTCCCTACCTTCGCCGACATCATGTAGCCGAACGCGTAGGGCATCGCCTCGCGCAGGTCGCACCACGCGCCGAACCAGCCGGCGTAGGCGGGCGCGCCGATCGAGCGGTTGAAGTAGGCGGCCTCGACCCCGCAGATCGAGAGCCCGAGGATGAACGCGAGTCCCCAGATCACCAGCCCCGAGCCGATGATCAGGATCCCAGCCTGCCGTAGCGTCTCGCCGAAGAACTTGATGGTGCGCCCCTCGAACACCTCGACGAGCACGCGCCAGCAGAACTTGGCAATGTCGCCCAGCGACCCGAGCAGGTCGCGCGGGACCTCCATCCAGGAGGCGCCCCTCACTTGATCACCGAGATCTCGGGATGGGTGGCAAGGAGCGTCTGGGTGAAGACGTAGTTGAACGCGAAGATCGCCAGGAACTCGATCACGACCCCCTGGTTGACCGCTCTACCGACCCCCTCAGCGCCTCCGGACGCAGTCATCCCTTTGTAACAAGAGACGATCGCGATGATCGCGCCAAACAACGTCGTCTTCAGCACCGAGCCCCAGAGGTCGGTGGTCGAGGCGTTGCTGAGCAGCGTCGCGAAGAACGGTCCCAGCGGCGCGTCGAAGGTGATCGTCGCGAGCACGCCGCCGAACAGGCCGAACATGACGGCGAAGATGTTGAACAGGCCGGTGATGATCATCAGCGCGAGGAAGCGCGGCACGACGAGGTTCTTGACCGGGTCGACGCCGAGCACCTGCAGCGCGTCGAGCTCCTCACGGATCTTGCGCGCACCGAGGTCGGCGGTGATCGCCGTCCCGCCGACACCTGCGACGACGATCGCCGTGACGTTCGGCCCGATCTCGCGGATCGAGGCCAGTACGAAGAAGCCGCCGAGCCGGTCGAGCGCGCCGAAGATGACCAGCGCGTTGCCCGCCTGCAGACCGGGCGCGCCGTAACAGATCGCGACAGTCGAGATCAGCAGCGGGAACCAGCACAGACGCAACACGAACATGAACTGCTGGACGAACTCGGTCCCGTAGGGGTGCGGCGGTCGAATCGCCGACACGAGCGTCTTCCCCGTCAGGATCATCATCTCGCCGGTCTGCTCGAGGCCGTTCTTGACCGGGAGATAGGCCCGTCTGACCACCGGATAGACGCCTGCCACCATCTGTGTGGTGTTCTAGCACAGTTCGCTAGAATTGCGGCAATGCAGCTCCAACTCGATCGCGACAGCGGCGTGCCAATGGGCACACAGCTGGTCTGGCGGCTGCGCTCGGCGATCGACCGCGGCGAGCTGCGCCCGGGAGACAAGCTGCCCAGCCTGCGCGAGGCCGCGACTGCCGCCGGCGTGAACGTGAACACGGTTCGGGCGGCCTACGCGAAGCTGGAGTCCGCCGGCGTCGTCACCACCGAGCAGGGACGCGGCACTTTCGTCGCCGGCGCGAGTGACCTAGCGTCGGCTCGCCGTCGCGCGCTGCGCGATGACATCGCCCGCCTCGAGGCCGAGCTGGTCAGGCTGCCGCTCTACCCCCAGGCCGCTGCCGAGCCGGCGGTTCGCAACGCGCCGGGCGCACGCCTGCTGTCGGTGGAGGAGCTCGAGACCGTCCGTGACGTGCTCGCCGAGCGGGTGGGCGAGCTGCACGCCGCGCGGGCGGCGGTCGTCGCACGGCTCGAGGGCGAGCGTCGCGCCGACGCCACCCCGCGGCGAACGCCTGCGCGCCGCTCCTCGTCGAGTCTCGCCGGCGCTCGCGTCCGCTGGACGTGATCCCCAGCTGCGGTACTCGCCAGTCCTCTTACTAAGCAGCCAGCGGGAGCTCGAACCGACGGACGATGTCGTAGAGCGTCGTCCGCTCGGCGGCGGGTCGTCCGGCGGCATGGGCGGCGTCGATCAGCTGCTCCGGTGTGAGCATCACGCCGTGCCGGCTGCCGGCCAGCCGGCTGATGCTCTCCTCCATCAGGGTCCCTCCGAGGTCGTTGACGCCCCAGCGCAACGACTCGGTCGCGGCGTCGAGTCCCATCTTCACCCACGACGCCTGCAGGCTCGGGATCGTCCGCCCGAGCGCGAGCCGGAAGACGGCGGTGTGCTTGAGGTTCTCGTCGCGCGACAGCTCCTCGATCCCGTGCGTGCGCCCCAGCAGCGTGTGGTACGGGACGAACGACAGCGGCACGAACTCGGTGAACCCGCCGGTCCGCTCCTGCAGCTCGCGCACGACGCGCATGTGCTCGGCGAGCTCCCACGGCTCCTCGATGTGGCCGAACATCACCGTCACCGTCGAGCGCAGCCCCGCCGCGTGCGACGCCTCGATGATCTCGACCCAGCGTGCGACCGGCAGCTTGTTCGGGGAGATCCGCTCGCGCACGCCGTCGTGGAGCACCTCCGCGGCGGTGCCGGGCGTCGAGTCCAGTCCGGCCGCGCGCAGCCGCTCGAAGACCTCGCGTGGCGCCAGGCCCGAGGTCGCGCACATCGCGTCGACCTCCATCGCCGAGTAGGCGTGCAGGTGGATCTGCGGTGCGACCTGCTTCGCCAGGCGCAGCCAGCCCTCGTAGTCCTCGAGCCCCCAGTCGGGGTGGATCCCGGACTGCATGCAGATCTCCGTGGCGCCGAACTCGACCGCCTCGCTGACCCGTCGGACGAACTCCTCGCGGTCGTGCTCGTAGGCGTCCGGCGAGCGGCGGCCCTGGCCGAAACCGCAGAAGGCGCAGCCGACGGTGCAGACGTTCGACACGTTGATGTTGCGGTTCACGACGAACGTCACGGTCTCGCCGGCCAGCTCGGCGCGCAGCTCGTGGGCTGCCTGGCGGATGTCCTCGATCGCCTCGGGCCGCGTCTCGGCGAACAGCGCCGTCAGCTCGTGCTCATCCAACGGCTGGCCGTCGCGGGCGCGCTCGACCGCGCCCGGGACGAGGTCGCGGCGGATCGCCCGCTCCTCGCGCCGCCCCGAGCCACGCCGCGGGATGAAGCTCCAGTAGGCCGTCTTGATCGTGTCGAGCACGCCCTCCTCGACCCAGTCGGCGTCCATGTACTGCGGGTAGACGCAGAGCCGCTCGGCGAGCGCGTAGCCGCGCGGCTCGAGGGTCTTGCGCATCCGCTGTGGCGTCGGAAAGGGATGCTCAGGCGAGATGTGGTCGCCGTTGGCCGACAGGCCGCCGAGATCGGTCGCGCCCGCCTCGATCAACGGCAGCCACCAGTCCGAGAGGTTCGGCGGGATCTGGACGCCGACGCCGGGCATCAGCTCGCGTGCGACCCCGACCAGCTCGCGCATGTCGTCGAGCGTGACCGCGGTCGCCCAGCTCGGCAGCGCAGCCGGCTCGCCGGCGCTGCCCGAGAGCTGCGCCTCGTCCGCGATCTCAGCCGGCTCCGCTCCGTAGTAGCGCTGGTGGGGGACGAAGTTTTGCAGGATCACCTCCTGGAGGTGGCCGTGGTCGGCATGGACGGCGGCGAGCGCCTCGAGCGCCTCGACGCGCTGCCTTGGCGTCTCGCCGATGCCGACCAGGATCCCGCTCGTGAACGGGATCCTCAGCTCGCCGGCGGCGCGGATCGTCTCGAGCCGCCGCTGCGGGTGCTTGGTCGGCGACCCCTGGTGCACGACGAGGTCGGGGTTGACCGACTCGAGCATCAGCCCCTGCGAGGCGGTCACCTCGCGCAACCGGCCGAGATCCTCCTTCGACAGCACGCCGAGGTTGGTGTGCGGCAGCAGCCCCCGCTCGAGCGCGCGCTCGCAGGTCCAGACGACGTAGGAGACGAAGTCGTCGTGGCCGTAGACGCGCAGCCGCGCACGCACCTCCGCATTCACCTCCGGCCGCTCGCCGGTCAGCACGAGCAGCTCCTTCGCGCGCCGCCTGACCGCCTCCTCGATCAGCCCGTCGACCTCCTCGGGCGAGTACAGGTGGGCGCGATGCGTCGCGAAGGCGCAGTACTTGCAATAGCAGCGGCACGTCCGCGAGAGCGAGATCGTGAAGTTGCGCGAGAAGGTGACGCGCCGCATCCCGGGCACCCTAACGGCCGGCGATAGGCCTAGATTGGCCGCGCCGATGCGGCTGCCCGCCATCCTCACCCTCCTGGCCCTGCTCGGCCTGCCGCTCGCCGCCTGCGGCGAGGACGGCAACTCCCGCGACGACGACGCCCGCCCGCTCACGCTCGCGCTCGACTTCCAGCCCAACGCCGTCCACGCCGGCATCTACACCGCCCTCGCCAGGCAGCTCGACCGCCGTCACGGCATCGACCTCGACGTCCGCGTCCCCTCCTCCTCGACCGACTCGCTCAAGCTGCTCGCCGCCGGCCGTGCCGACGCCGCGATCGTCGACATCCACGACCTCGGGCTCGCCGACCAACGCGGCGCCGACCTCGTCGGAATCGGCGCCCTCGTCCAACGCCCCCTCGCCGCCGTCATCGCCCACCCCTCGATCCGCCGCCCCCGCGACCTCGAGGGCCGCCGCGTCGGCGTCACCGGCCTCCCCTCCGACGACGCCGTCCTCCGCGCCACCGTCGAGGCGGACGGCGGCGACTACGACGCCGTCGACAAGATCACCATCGGCTTCTCGGCCGTCCCCGCCCTCGCCTCCAACCGCGTCGCCGCCGTCGTCACCTTCTGGAACGCCGAGGGCGTCGCCCTCCGCCACGAGAACATCCCAACCCGCCAATTCCGCGTCGACCGCTACGGCGCTCCCCCCTACCCCGAGCTCATCCTCGCCACCACCCCCCACAACCTCTCCGCGAACCCACAGCTCTTCGAGGACCTACTCACCACACTCACCGAAGGCACCACCGCCGCCCTCGCCGACCGCCCCACCGCCGTCCACGAAGTCGCCACCGCCTC
>DATABV010000087.1:0-14177 GCA_036259395.1 Thermoleophilaceae bacterium
GTCGCCGCGAACACCGCCACGGACGCGGTCACCGCCCCACCGGCCCCGGCTCCGGCGCGGAGGAGCCGGCGTCGCCGAGCCGCGCCGCCAGACGGCCCGCGGCGAGCTCGCCGACGCGGCCGCCCTCGGCGACCGCGCGCACGTCGGCGCGACCGTCGCACGCAACCACCTCGGTCACCGCCTCGACGACGCGCGAGCCGTCCGGTCGGCGCGCCTGGTGGACCACCAACTCCACCGCTCGTGCGACCTGGTCGCGGACGACGGCGTGCGGCAAGCCCACCCCCGCCATCAACGCGAGCGTCTCGAGTCGCGCGAGCGCGTCGCGCGCCGAGTTGGCGTGGACGGTCGACAGCGAGCCCTCGTGGCCGGTGTTGAGCGCCTGCAGCAGGTCGAGCGCCTCGCCGCCGCGGACCTCGCCGACGACGATCCGGTCCGGGCGCATCCGCAGCGCGTTGCGGACCAGCGCCCGGATCGTCACCTCGCCGCGACCCTCGAGGCTCGGCGGCCGCGACTCGAGTCGCACGACATGCCGCTGGCGCAGCCGCAGCTCGGCCGCGTCCTCGATCGTCACGATCCGCTCACCCTCGGGAATCGCCCCAGAGAGCGCGTTGAGCGTAGTCGTCTTCCCGGACCCGGTCCCGCCGCTGACCAGGATCGACGTCCGTGCCGCTACGCAGCGCGCGAGCAGCGCGGCCTCGTCGCGCGACAGCGTGCCTAGCCGCACCAGGTCGTCGAGCGAGAGCCCCTCGCGCCTGAAGCGGCGGATCGTCAGGCACGGGCCCGACAGCGACAATGGCGGGATCACGACGTTGACGCGCGAGCCGTCGGCCAGGCGCGCGTCGCAGAGCGGCGAGGCCTCGTCGACGCGCCGCCCGAGCGGGGCCAGGATCCGCTCGATCGCGTGGCTCAGCTCGGCCTCGGAGGCGAACCGCGCGTCCGCCCGGGCGATCCGGCCGTGCCGCTCGACGTAGACGTCGTCGGGACCGTTGACCATCACCTCGTCGACCGCCGGGTCGGCGAGCAGCGGCTCGAGCGGCCCGAGACCGGTCGCGGCCAGCAGCACACGCTCGCGCAGCTCGGCCCGTTCGGCTTCGGACAGCGCGGCCGCCTCGCGCTCGACCAGCGCCACGATCTCCGCACGGACGTCGCCGGCCGACTCGCCGCGCCGCGCCCGCTCGATCAGGCGACCGCGCAGCGCACCGGCAAGCTCCTCGATCGCCTCCACTCACCCATAGGGGCGGCCGGCGGCGAGCGCGCCCCCCTCGTGTGTGGCGCTAGCTCAGCTCGTCGCGCGAGCGCCGCAGGCCGGCCACGGCGCGACGCCCTGCTGGCGGTAGAGCCGCAGCGCCATCCGGTCCTGATGCGCCTCGGAGGCAGCCGCCGGATCGTCGCCGCGGCCGCCGACCGCCTTCCAGGTCGGGCGCGAGAACTGGAACTTGCCGCGGTAGAGGCCGTTCGACGAAACGGCGCGCGGATCGCCGCCGGACTCGCACTGCGCGATCTCGCGCAGGACGCGCGGGAGCTTGACGTTGCTGCCCCCGCCGCTGGCCGGAGCATCCTTGGGCGGATGCTGGACGTCGGCGCTGCTGAAGCGGGCGAGCCCTAGCTTCCCGCGCGTCATCGGGCCGACGATGCCATCCGCGACGAGCCCGTTGCGGCGCTGGAAGCGCTTGACGGCGCGGTCGGTCTGCGGCCCGAAGACCCCATCCGCCGCGATGCCGAGCCTGCGCTGCAGGCGACGGACCGCCCGCCCGCGGTCGCCTTCGCGCAAGGTGACCTCGGTCGCGGCTGCCGCCGCGCCGGCCACGCCGACACTGGGCTCGTCCGCGGACGCCTGGCCCGCACCCGGGGCGGCGCTGAACAGCGCGATCACACTCATGGCAACGACGGTCTGGCGGCGCAACTTCACGTCTCCTCTTTCCGGCGCCTACGAGGTGAGCTGACGGGCTCGCGCTGGAAAGTGCGCTACGCCGCACGCTGGCGGCGATTCGCCCCGGGGGCCAGACCGTCAGGTCGGACCCCAGTGGTTCCCCCGTTCTCCGCCACCTGGGCGGCGGAGACTCGGCTATGGTCGATTCAGAGCCGGACAGTCAAGCAGATGCGGACGATGACCGTGGGCTCGCGCCCCCGGACCCCGTGGCGCCTGGCCGGCTAAGGGTGGGTCAACGACGCTTCGCGAGCCGCCCGGGCAGGTGCAGCAGGACGCGCACGCCCTCGACGCCCGGCGTCGTGGCCGCCGTCCGCTCGAGCTCGCGGATCGCCTCGGGGCTGTCTACACGACCGCGCAGGACGACCATCCGGCCCGCGACCTCGACGTCGACGTTGCCGCCCGCCTCCTGCAGCGGCGTGGCAAGCGCGGCGCGGACCGCGCCGTCGAGGTCGGCCTCGGCGGCGGTGGGCGGCTCGGGCGTCGGCGGGCTGGGCGTCGGACTCGGGTCCGGAACTGTCGGCGGAGGTGGCTGCGGCTCGGGGGTCGGCGCCGGATCCGGGACCGGCGTCGGGCTCGGCTGAGGCTCAGGCGTCGGCTCGGGCGCCGGGATCGGATCGGGAACCGGGCTCGGCGGCTCTGGCGCAGGCGCCGGAGGCTGCGGTGGGCCGGAGACGACGCTGAGCTCACGCTGCGCCTCGCCGCGCCGGCGGGCAAGCATCGCACCCGCAGCGCCGGCCGCACCCGCTATCACCAGCGGCGCGGCCCTGCGGACGATCTCGCGCGAGAAAAATCCCATGGCCACCACGATACCGGCGCCGACGCGTCTAGTGAGTCGCCTCGACGGCGGTGCGGACAGGCTCCAACGCCGCGTCCAGCACCTCGTCGATCGTCATGACCAGATGGAACGTCATCTGCTCGCGCACGTCCTCCGGCACGTCGTCGAGGTCGCCGCGGTTGCGCTCGGGCAGGATCACGTCCGTCAGCCCGGCGGCGTGCGCGGCGAGGACCTTCTGCTTTACCCCGCCGATCGGCAGCACGCGGCCCTGGAGGGTGACCTCGCCGGTCATCCCGACCGTGTGCTTGACCGGCCGCCCCGTCAGCAACGACGCGAGCGCGGTGGTCATCGTGATCCCGGCGCTCGGACCGTCCTTGGGGATCGCCCCCGCCGGCACGTGGACGTGGAACTCGCGTCCGTCGAAGGAGTCCTCGTCGATGCCGAGCCGGTCGGCGTTGCCGCGCGCGTAGGAGAGCGCGATTCGCGCCGACTCCTTCATCACATCGCCGAGCTGGCCGGTCAATACGAGGTCGCCCTTGCCCTTCATCCCGGTCGCCTCGACGAACAGCACGTCACCGCCGGCGCCGGTCACCGCCAGGCCGGTCGCCACGCCGGGGACGGCGGTCCGCTCGGCCGCCTCCTGGAAGAAGCGCTGCCGTCCGAGCGCGTCGCGGACCGTGTCGAGGTCGACCGTGACCGGAGCCTCGACCCTGCCCGAGGCGATCTTCGTCGCCGTCTTGCGCAGGATCGTGCCGAGGTCGCGCTCCAACCCCCGCACGCCCGCCTCGCGGGTGTACTCGGCGATCACCGTGCGCAGCACGTCGTCGGCGACGTCCACCTCGTCCTCGCGCAGGCCGTTGCGCTCGCGCTGGCGCGGCCAGAGGTAGTCGCGGGCGATTGCCAGCTTCTCGTCAGTCGTGTAGCCGTCGAAGCGCACGACCTCCATGCGGTCGAGCAGCGGCCCGGGGATCGTGTCGGCGACGTTGGCGGTCGCGATGAACAGAACCTGCGAGAGGTCGAGCTCGACATCGAGGTAGTGGTCGCGGAACGAGTGGTTCTGCGCCGGGTCGAGCACCTCGAGCAGGGCCGCCGACGGATCGCCGCGCCAGTCCGCGCCGACCTTGTCGACCTCGTCGAGCAGGATCACCGGGTTCATCGTGCCGGCGTCGCGCAGGGCGCGGACCAACCGGCCCGGCAGCGCGCCGATGTAGGTGCGGCGATGGCCGCGGATCTCCGCCTCGTCGCGCACGCCGCCGAGCGACATGCGGACGAACTCGCGCCCGGTGGCGCGCGCGATCGACTCGCCGATCGAGGTCTTGCCGGTGCCGGGCGGCCCGATCAGCGTCAGGATCGCGCCCTCGCCGCGCTTGCGGTCGGTGCCGTCGCCGTCGGCCGGGCCGAGCTCGCGCTCGCGGCGCAGCTTCATCACCGCGATGTGCTCCTCGATGCGGTCCTTGACGTCCTCGAGGCCGGCGTGGTCGGCGTCGAGGACCTCGCGCGCATGGGTCGGGTCGAGCCGCTCCTCGGAGCGCTTGTCCCACGGCACGGCGACCAGCCAGTCGAGGTAGGTGCGGATCATCGAGCTCTCGCCCGACTGCTCGCCCATCCGCTCCAGCCGCGCGAGCTCCTTCTCCGCCTGCTCGCGCACCGCCTCGGGCATGCCGGACTCCTCGATCTTCGAGCGGTACTCGTCGGCGACCGAGGCGTCGTCCTCGCCGAGCTCCTTGCGGATCGACTCCATCTGCTTGCGCAGGAAGTACTCGCGCTGCTGCTTGTCGGCGCCCTGCTGGACGTCGTCGCGGATCCGCTTGCGCACCTGGAGCTCGGTGAGCCGCTCGCGCTGCAGCTTCAGCGCCAGCTCGAGCCGCTCGGTGACGTCGAGCGTCGCGAGCAGCTGGACCTTCTGCTCGTAGGAGATGTCGGGCGAGTAGCCCGAGGTGTCGGCCAGTACGCCCGGCTCGGTGATCGAGCGGACGAACGCCGCGATGCGCCCGTCGTCGCCGCGCAGCTCGAGCAGCTCCTCGACCACCGCGCGGTACTCCCGCTCGAGCTCGCGCGTGTGGCCGTCGACCGGCTCGTCGTCGGGATGGACGGTGACGTCGACGCGCAGGTCGCCCGGCGCGTCGGTGTGGGCCGCGCCGGCGATGCCGCGGTGCAGGCCGGTCAGCGCGACGGCGTGGCCGCCGCCGGGGAGGCGGACGTGCTCGGAGACCTCGGCGACGGTGCCGACGGAGGCGAACTCGCCGTCCTCGCGCGGCACGAGCAGCACGCGCTCCTCGTCACCGACGTCGACGACCAGCGTCACCGTCATGTTCGGGAAGACGACCGAGTCGTCGACCGGCACCAACAGCAGCGTCTGCTTCTCCGTCTCCATGCGCTCAGCTCCCAGGTGGGGACTTACGATTGATAAGTAGTGTAGCGAATCGAGTCAGGCGATCAGGGGTCGCATAAGACAACCTGATACGAACAGACTTAGATCGTAGCTGATGACTTCCGTCCGCCGCAGGGACGATGCTGCGCCCGTGACCGATGAGCCCTCCCCCGCTCGCGACGCCGCCTCCGCCGCGGCGCTGGAGCTGATCGAGCCGGGCATGACGGTTGGCCTTGGCTCGGGGCGCGCGGTCTGGCGAGTCGTGGAGCGGATCGCCGAGCGCTGGCCGGAGGGACCGCCGCTGCGCGCGGTCGTCGCGTCCGAGCTGACCCACGCCCGTGCGCGCGAGGCCGGGATCGAGGTCGTCGAGCTCGACGGGACCTTCGAGCTCGACCTCGCGATCGACGGCGCCGACGAGCTCGACGGCGACCTGCGCCTGATCAAGGGCGGCGGCGGCGCCCTGCTGCGCGAGAAGGTCATCGTCGCAGCCGCGCGCCGCTTCGTCGTCGTGGCCGAGACGGGCAAGCTCGTCGACCGCCTCGGCGAGCGCTTCCGCCTACCCGTGGAGGTCGCCCGCTTCGCCTGGCGCGACACGCGCCGCCGACTCGCCGAGCTGCTTCCCGATCCCGAGCTGCGCACCGCGGGTGACTCGGCCTTCCTCACCGACGAGGGCCACCACATCCTCGACTGTCAGCTGCCCGCCGGGTCGGACCCGGACAGCCTCGCCGCCGAGCTTCGCCGAATTCCGGGCGTCCTCGAGCACGGCCTCTTCATCGGCATGGCCGAGCAGGCCATCTTGGGGACGCCCGCAGGAACCGTCGAGCGCGTCTCCGCCAGCTAGAGGTCCTGCGCGCCGACCGTCGCACGTCCGACCCTCCGCCGGTCGCCCGGCGGCCGCGGCAGCAAACGGATCTCACGCGCGTAGCTTTGGGCGGCGGTCAGGTAGACCGCCTGACGCAGGGTGACGCGCAGCGTGGCGATCGCCGAGGTAGGAGCGGCGGCACCGAGGTCGGCGTCGAGCTCGGGCGCTCCCGACCCGCCTGGGCTGAGCGCGAGCAGCTCGACGTCCTCGAGCGCGACGAACGAGCTGCCCGGGCCGTCGCCCGGATCGGTCGAGACGAGGACGTCGACTCGCGCGCCCGGGCCGGTCGTCTCGACCAGCGAGGAGCCGCCGGCAACCGCGAGCTCGACGGCACGCTCGCCACGCCGCAGAGCTCCCGGGTCGTCGGCTCCCGCGGCCGCACCCACGACACCGGCGGTGATCGGGCTGCCGGCGGCGACCGGACCGGCGGTGTGTAGCCCTACGGCCTGCGCGGGGCGGGTCGGGGCGTCCGGTGGCGCGAAACGCTGGGGCACGTAGCTGAGCCGCAGGTCGCCGCCGCTCAGCTCGGTGCCCGGCTCGATGTCGCGGGCCGCGACGACGACGGGCACCGGTGCTCCGATCCGCGCCTCGACCTCGCTCACGCGGTCGCCGACCTCCGACGCCGCCAGCGCGCCGCAGGCCAGGGCGAGCACGAGCAGGACGACGCCGCGGCGCCGGCGCGTCCGGGCGCTCACCGCTCCGTCTCCTTGGAGGCGATCGGCAACTCGACCACGGCGACCGTGCCAGCGCGACCTCGTTCGAGCTCGAAAGTGCCGCCAGCCTCCCGAATCGCGCGCTCGGCGATTCCGAGGCCCCGGCCCCGCTCGCGATCGATCGGCCGGCCGGCTCGGGCGCCCTGGCGAACCGGAGCCCGCGCCCCGCCGTCGCGGACCTCGACCCGCACGGCTCGGGGCCCCTTGCGCACGGCGTGGATCTCGATCGGGCCCGACCCGTGTTCGGCCGCGTTCGCGAGGAGGTTGCCGAAGGCCTGCGCCAGCCGCGCGCGGTCGGCCGAGACAGCCGCCCGCCCCGCCTCCCAGCGCACCGTCACGCCACGTCCGGGACCGCTGACCGCTGCCCGCCAGCCGGACGCGGCGCCGATGACGACACGCTCGAGCGCCATGGTCCGCGGTCGCAGCGGCGTGCGCCGGCCGACGCGCGCGGCATCGAGATCGGCCAGCCCCATGCGCATCCGCTCCAGCTCGGCCTCAAAGGGCAGCGCCCGCCGAACGCCGCCCGCCTCGCGGCGCAGCGACGCCACGGCGTAGGCGAAGGCGGTCACCGGGCCGCGCAGCTCGTGCGCCGCGTCGGCGACCAGCGCGAGGCGCCGCCGCAGGCGCAGGACAGCCAACGTCAGCGCGGCGGCCGCGAGCCAACCGGTCAGCGCGATCACGACGGCCATCGCTAGACCGGCTCGGTGAGGCGGTAGCCGATCCCGCGCACGTTGACGATCCATCGCCGTTCGGAGTCGGCGGCGAGCTTGCGCCGCAGGCGGCAGGCGTGAGCGTCGACCGTTCGTGTCTTGCCGGGCGACAGGTAGCCCCAGACGTCACGCAGCAGCTCGGCCTTCGAGTAGACGCGCTCGGGCTCGTCGGCAAGCCGCTGGAGCAGCGAGAACTCCATCGTCGAGAGGTGGACCGGCTTGCTGTTGACGCAGACCAGCCGCGTGACGGGATCGAGCGTCAGCCCGGCGTAGCGCACGACTCCGCGCTGCGGCCGGCCCTCCGACCGCCGCAGGACCGCGCGGATCCGCCCGAGCACCTCCCCGTAGGCGAGCGGCTTCTGGATGTGGTCGTCGGCTCCGCGGTCGAAGCTGCGGACGCGGTCGGCCTCGCTGCCGCGGCCGCTGATCACGATCACCGGCAGCTCCGGGTCGATCCGCGAGGTCAGTCCGTCGGCGGAGCGGACGCGGTCGAGCAGCGCAAGGCCGCTGCCGTCGTCGAGCTTGAGGTCGAGCAGCACCAGGGCCGGATGGCGCACCTCGATCTGGCGCACTCCCTCGGCGGCGCCGCTCGCCACGGCGACCCGGTAGCCGTCGGCAACCAGGTTGTCGGTGAGGAACTCGGCGGTGGATTCGTCGTCCTCGACTATCAAGAGCGTTTGGTTCATGGCCGATGAAGTCACGGCCGCGTGAAACTCGCCCCCCTGGTCGGCGCTTCAGGTGCAATTCGCGTTGCAATCCGTCCGGCCGAGAAGGGAACGGGACTAGGATGCCGACGCGCCACACGGCTGGCCCCGCCAGCGCAGCGCCCTCTCATGGACAGCACCAAACGCGGAAACTACGAGTCGGGCGCCGACTACGTGCTCGAGTACGGCGAGCTGAAGTTCACGTTCAACGAGCGCGACTTCACCGAGCGCGTCGAGCAGGCCGCCACCAAGCTCGGCTTCGTCGGCGGCCCACTCGGCGAGGAGGAGCGCGAGGACCTGGTCAACCTGGCCGTCAACGGCGAGGTCACCGACGCGCACTCGCTGCTCGGCGAGCACATCATGGATTGCTGGGGCGACCTCCACGGCCCCTCCGACCGCTCGCTCGTCCACTGGCTGCGGCGGCTGGTGTTCCGCGGCGCCTGGCTCGACCAGCGCGTGCTCGAGGGCGAGCTCGAGATCGTCTTCGACGACGAGACCCACTCTTTCGGCTACGCCCAGCCCGAGCGCGGTTGGGAGCTGATCGAGCTCTCTCCCGAGCCGTCCTGGAAGCGCGTGGCTTACCGGCGTTAGCTGGCAGCGCGCCGCGGCCTGCGGTGCTCGATGCTGTGCATTACCTCCAGGACCCGGTCGGGGTCGTCGGTGAGCTCGAGCATGTCGACGTCATGGGGTGAGATCTTGCCTCCGGCGAGCGCGCTGTCGCGCAGCCAGTCGACGAGGCCGCCCCAGTAGTCAGTCCCGAAGAGCACGATCGGGAAGTGGCGGATCTTCTCGGTCTGACGCAGCGTCGCCGCCTCAAAGAGCTCGTCCAGGGTGCCGAAGCCGCCGGGAAAGACGACGAAGCCGCTCGAGTAGCGGACGAACATCACCTTGCGGACGAAGAAGTAGTGGAAGGTGAGGCCGATGTCGATGTGCGGGTTCGGGGCCTCCTCGTGCGGCAGCTCGATCGCCAGCCCGATCGAATGGGCGCCGGCGTCGCGCGCACCGCGATTCGCCGCCTCCATCGTCCCGGGCCCGCCGCCCGTGATGATCGCGAAGCCCTCCTCCCCCATTCGCCGCGCCAGCGACCGCGCGGCGGCGTAGTCCGGCGCGTCGGGCAGCGTCCGCGCCGAGCCGAAGAACGAGACCGCCTTGCCGACGTGCGCGAGCGCCTCGAAGCCGTCGCGCAGCTCGCCGTCGATGCGCGCGAGCCGCGCCTCGTCGTCGAGCTCCGAGAGGATCGTCAGCGACTCGGCCTCGAGCAGCTCCTCGTCGGTGGTGGTGGGGCGGCGCGGATCCTGGGTCACGCCGACAGCGTATGGGCCAGGTCTAGCCGAACAGGTCGGCGCGCTGGGCGCCGGACCGCTCTGCGACCACCGCGGGCTCACCGCCTCCGCCTGCGAGCACGACCCGCGTGCTAGCGACGCGCAGCTGCTCGCCCCCCTCGCCGACGGTCGCGATCACCGTCAGCGAGCCGCCCTCCTCGACGCGGCGGCCGGCGCCGAATACACGCCGAGCGGCATCGGCGGGGACGGCCGCGAGGCTGTCGATGGCGACGATCGCATCGCCGCCGCGCTCGACGACCCGCTTGGCGCGCTCGACGGCGAGCTGGGCGGCCTGCGCCTGCTCCTCGGCGGAGCCGTCGAACGAGCCGCCCACGACCGTCGTCTTGCTCTCACGCCGCCACTCGGTGACCTCCTCCGGCCTGACGCCGGCGAGCACGACGGTCAGCGACGGACCGCTGGTCTCGGCGCGGATCGCAGCCACGATCTCGCGCAGCAGGCGCGTGGCGCCGGCACCCGAGGGACCGGCGATCGCGACCCTCGAGCCCTTGCCGAACGGCACCGCCGACATCGCAGCGGGCGCCGCCAGGCGCTCCTGCGGATGAACAGGAGTCAGGTCGTCAAAGTTGGGGCGTGCGGCGGGCGGCTCGGCCGGACCGCCGTTGACGCTCTCGACCCGCACCAGCGACGGATGGCTCTCGTTGCGGCGCGCCGGTCGCACGGGACCCGAGACCTCGTCGCCCGACCGCAGCTCGCAGCGGCGGATCTGCGCCGGCGAGACATAGACGTCGGGGCCCTCGGCGACGCGCAGGAACCCGCTGCCGTTGGGCAGCACGTCGAGCACCCCGGTGACCGTCTCGCGCTGCTCGTCCTCGCCGGCCTCGACGAGATCGCCGACGTCGGGGGAATCGCCGCCGTCGGCATCCACCTCGGCCGTTGCAGCCGGCTCGTCGTCGAGCTCCGCCTCGGGCTGCTCGGCCTCCGGCTCGTCCGCGCTCTCGCCGCGCGTGCGGGCCCCGCGACCGCGGCCGCGTAGCCGGGGCCGGCGAGGACGCGGGCGCTCGACGGGCGCGTCGGCCTCCTCCTCCTTCGAGGACGGCCCGCCGCCCGACTGGACGTCGAGGATCGAGCCGATCAGGTCGTCGCGGCGCAGGGCACGGTAGCCCTCGATCCCCAGCTCCGAGGCGATGGCATGAAGGTCGGCGAGCGGGCTGTCTTCCAGCTCCTTGCGCTGCAGTACTGACACTGAGGCTGCTCCTAAAGTCGATTTGAGCGCGGGAGAGTAACGACTAGGCCGGCGCGGACTCGCGGCGGAGCGAGTCCTCGAGCGGACTCGTTGGCGCGGCAGCGGTGCCGCGCAGCGCGGCACGGACTGCGATGAAGTCGGCCGCAGCGGCGACGTCGTGGACGCGCAGCACCGTCCCGGCGGCGCAGTCGAGCGCCGGCTCGATCGCTCCCAGCGTGCCGGCGTCGCGCTCGCGTGGCCGACGGCCGGTCAACGCGCCGACGAAGTCCTTGCGCGAGATCGCGAGCAGCAACGGCCGGCCCAGGTGCTCCAGCTCCGGCAGGCGGCGCAGCAGCTCGACCGACTCGGCGGGCGTCTTGGCGAGGTCGAGGCCCGGATCGAGCAGCAGCTGCTCCTGCGCCACGCCCTGCTCGTTCGCCGCCGCTGCCCGCGCCGCGAGCAGCTCGATCGTGTCGGCGACGACATTGGAGTACTCCGGAAAGCCCTTCGCCTTCGGCGCGACGCGGGTGTGCGTCACCACGAGGCCGGCGCCGCTGACCGCGCAGGCGGCCGCGACGGCGGGGTCGCTGAGGCCGCTGACGTCGTTGATCAGGATCGCACCCGCATCCAGCGCCGCGCGTGCAACCTCCGCGCGCCAGGTGTCGACCGAGACCGCGATCCCGTCGGCGCTCAGGCGCTCGACCAGCGGCACGACGCGTGAGGCCTCCTCGTCGACCGACACCGGCGGACGATCGCTGCGGCCGGACTCGCCGCCGACGTCGACGATCGCGGCGCCCGCTGCGGCCAGCGCACGGCCATGCTCGACGAGCGCGGCCAGCGACTTCGGCGCCTGCTCGTCCGAGAACGAGTCGGGCGTCGCGTTGACTATCCCCATCAGCGCCGGCGCGCCCGCGGGAAGGTCGAGCGAGCGATCGCCGAGCGCCAGCCTCACGAGCGCTCCGTCGACGCCGTCACGGACTCCACTGGCGCGAGACCCTCGGCGCTCGCCACCGAGCGCCAATCGCTCAGCTCGCGCTCGACGCGGGCGGCGTCCCAACCGAGCTCGGCGGCCATCGCGTCGGCAACGGCCCGCGGCCCGGCGGCGTCGGGCTCAGTCAGGTTGCGCGCGTCGAGCAGCCCGAGCCTGGTGCGACGCAGCAGCACGTCGGCGACTCCACGCGCCTGCTCCTGGCGCGCCGCGCAGACGGCCTCGGCCACGATGTCCGGCAGCTCCGGCGATATCCGGCGGGCGAGCGCCGGATCCGACGCCGCGAGCCGCATCACGTCGATCGCGCCGTGGCCGTAGCGGCCGGCCAGCATCTGACGCGTCGCGTCGTCGACCCCCTCCACGTCGGGCAAGGCGCTCGGGTCGAGCTCCATCCCGAGTGGGATCTCAGCCGTCCGGCAAGGCGCCTCGCGACCCTCGCGCTCGACGATCCGATCGACCGCCAGCTTCGCCATCCGGCGCCACGTCGTCAGCTTGCCGCCGGTGATCGTCACGAGCCCCGAGCTCGTCTCGTAGAGCTCGGCCTTGCGCGAGATGTCGACCGACTTCTTCGGGTCGCCGGTCGAGATCAGCGGGCGGACGCCGGCGTAGGCGCCGGTCAGGTCCGACGCGGTGAGCGACGTCGCGAAGAACTCGTTCGTCGCGTCGAGCAGGTACTCGATGTCCTCGCCACCCGGCGGGATGTGGTCGAGCTCGCTGCTCTCGTAGTCGTTGTCGGTCGTGCCGATCAACGTCCGCCCGAGCCACGGCAGCACGAAGATCGAGCGCCCGCCGCCCGCCGGCACGATCGCCCCCCCGACCACGTCGAGCTGCTCGCGCGAGACGGTGATGTGGGTACCGCGGCTCGGACGGATGCGCGGCACCTCCGCCTCGCCGTGGAGCTCGTCGGGACGGATCCGGTCAGCCCAGACGCCCGTGGCGTTGACGACGTTGGCGGCGCGCAGCTCGAACTCGCCGCCGCCGATCGCGTCGCGGCAGAGGATGCCGCCGGCCCGGCCGTCGCGCTCGACTAGGCCCGTCGCCTCGACCGCGTTCGCGCAGACCGCGCCGTAGCGCTCCGCCTCGCCGAGAATCGTCAGCGTCAGCCGGACGTCGTCGGTCTGGCAGTCGTAGAACAGGTAGGCGGCCGTCGGCTCGCGCGCGGCGAGCGCTGGCAGCACTCGCAGCGTCTCCTCGGCGTCGATGGTGCGGTGGCGATCCGGGCTCCACGACTCCTCGTCGACCCGGCGCCGGCGCGGCTCCTCGCCGCCGCGACGACGGCGGCGCTCGGTCGCCATCACGTCGTACATGTTGAGCCCGACGCCGAGCACGCGATCGGGCCGCCGGCCGTCAAACGCCGGGATCAGCAGCGGCAGCGGACGGACCAGGTGCGGCGCCAGGTTCACCAGCAGCTGGCGCTCGAGCAGCGCCTCGCGGACGAGCCCGAGGTCGAAATTCTGCAGGTAGCGCAACCCGCCGTGGACCAGCTTCGACGAGCGGCTCGACGTCCCCTCGGCGTAGTCGTGACGCTCGACCAGCGCCACGCTGTAGCCGCGCGACGCGGCGTCCAGCGCGACGCCGGCGCCGGTGATCCCGCCGCCGATCACGACGACGTCGAACTCGTCGCGCTCGAGCGCATTGAGGGCGTCGGCGCGGGCGATCAAGGCAGGTAGCTCACGAAGTCCGCGGGTGGCAGGCGGTCCGGCGGGCGCTTCTCCTGGCGCGCGTAGCCGAGATGGATCAGCGCGACGAACAGCTCGTCGCGATCCATGCCGACCGCTGCCGCCCCGTCCGGCGTGCGCAGGACGCCCGGCGTGCGCCAGTAGCCGGCGAGGCCGCGGTCGTGGGCGGCGAGCAGGACGATGAAGACCGCGCAGGCGGCGGCGCAGAGGTCCTCCTCGTCCTGGACCGGGTCGCCCGTTAGCTTGACCGAGGCGCAGACGAGCGTGGGCGCGCGGTCGAGCTTGGCGGCGGCCTCGGGGCCGGCGGCCGCCTTCAGGCGGGTGAGCGAGTCGGGGCCGAGGACGCGGAAGCGCCAGGGGTTGGTGAGGTGGTGGTTGGGTGCCCAGCGGGCGAGGTCGAAGAGGTCGTCGAGGAGGGGGCGGTCGACGGGGTTGGGGGCGTAGGCCTTGTGGGTGCGGCGGCCGCGGATGGCGTCGGTTAGCTCCACGAGGGGCGACGGTATCGGAGTGGGTGGTGGTACTCGCTAGGGATCGGCGTTGCTGGCCGCGGGTCCTGTCTCCGATTTTGGTTTGCGTGCTCGCAGGCTGCGCGCGCAAACGCAAAATCGTCGCCACCCGCGGCAAGCGGTGTTAGTGCTTCCAGGCAACAGCTGCTGCAAGGATCGCGGCGGCTGCGAGACCGGCGGCGATGACTGGCCCTGAAGGGCCGTTGGGCTTGTTGGGATGAGTGGCGGTGGCGAACTTTGCGCCGCGCTTGACGGGTTTGAGCGGGAAGGGCTTGCGTTGGAGGGCGGCTAGGGCTTGGGCGGTGACCCAGACGGGGGTTTGGTCGCTGGTGGTGGAGTAGGCGAAGCTGCCGTCGCGGCGTTGGAGGTTGCGGAGGTAGGCGAGTGGGTCTGAGGTGAGCGAGCTCAGTGGGACGCGGGCGGCGGCGAGGCCC
>DATABV010000088.1:0-9884 GCA_036259395.1 Thermoleophilaceae bacterium
CGGGCGGTCGGCCACCGGACGGCCGCCCGACGACCTTCCGAGCGCCAGGCCGCCTCAGACGTCGCGTCCGTCCGCGCCCTCGTCTGCTTCGCCGGCGCCGAGCAGTCGCGAGACCGCGCCCGCAGGCGCGGGCAACGCGCCTGCGGACAAGCGGCCTGTCCCGCCTGGCTGAGCTGCGAAGCGCCGATTGGCCGAGTTTCGGGGCTCCCGCTGCGCGGTACCTCAGTAGGACCGGTGAACCGCTCGAGACGCCCCAGAGATCGTCTGGCGCAGGTCCGCGCGCCGCGACGGCTGCTGTCGCTCAGCTCCGACGACCGGCTCGTCGAGCGGGTGATCGACGGCGACGACACGGCGTTCGAGCTGCTCTATGCCCGTCACGTCGCTGATGCGCTCGCCTTCGCCGCGGGCGTGCTCGGTTCGCAGGAGGAGGCTGAGGAGGCGGTGCGTCATTCGTTCGCGGCGGCGCACGCCTATCTGGCGGGCGGCGGGCGCAGGACCGCCTTCGAGCCGTGGCTCTACGCGATCCTCGAGAACCACTGCCTGTCGGTGCTGCAGCAGCGCGCGCCCGAGCCCGACGGTCCGGAGCGGCTCGCGACGGTGGTCGACCTCGACGAGTGGCGCCGGCGTCGTCGCCGGCTGATCGGCGTCGGTCTGCCGTTTGCGCCGAGCGCGGCGTTTCACGACAGTGTGATGAGCGCCTGCGGGATCGGTGCTGGAACGGCGACCGTGGCCGCGCCGCTGCTCGGCGGCACCATGGCGAAGGTCGCGGTCGTCGCCGTCCTCGCAGGCGGCGCCGGTATCGCGGGCACCACCGCGTCCGGAGGCGACCCAGCCGGCTCCGGCACCGGGTCGTCCGGTCCGCCGCCTGTGGCCGACATCGCCGAGCAGCAGCGACCGCGGGGCGATGATTCCGGGCTGCACCCGGAACTGCCGGTGCCGCTGGCCGCACTCGACGAGCGGGCCGCTGCGCGAGGCCCGTCCGCAAGCTTCCCCGACCGGTTGCACCGCAATCGCGACCGACCCGTGCCTCCGGCGGACACAGCGCTCCGACCGATCGCGAACGCCCCGAACGACGCCCCGAGCAGCGCCGTTCCCGGTGGCTACGTGGAGCGCGGCGACGACGCCGGCGTCCCACCGGCCACGGGCACTCCGAATGTCCCGCTCGATGTCCCCGCGCTCTCGGCGCCCGACGGGCCGGCGCGGCTGCCGCTGACAGAGGGTGTGAAGGAGCGGGTGCCGCGTGTGGTGGAGCGAGTGAAGGCTCGCCTTCCAGCTCCGCGACGGCCTCCCAAGGTCACTTCTCCGGAGGCCGTCAAGCCGCCCCCCGTCGATCTGCCCACGGTCGCCAAGCCGCCGCGCCTCGAGCTGCCCGACGTCGGCAAGCTGCCCAAGGTCCGCGATGATGGCGGGGTGATCCCCGTCAAGCCCTCGGCCGCCGTCGGCACACTGCTGACGGGCGGGGCCGACGCACCGCTCCGGTGAGCGCGGACGAACCGGCGCTCGAGGAGATCGCCGTCGCCGCCGAGCCCACGGCCTGGCGCGACGCCGGCTTCCGCATCCGCGGCGACGCGACGGCCGCAGTCGACGTCGGGACCGTTGCGATCGACCTGGTGGGTGCCGGCGCCGGCAAGCGCGTGGTCCGCTGCGGCTTGAGCGGTATCGGCGACGCGAACCTCGACGGCCTGCCGATCGCGCGCTCAGAGCCGCGGGCTCGCGTCGAGCCGGCTCCAGCTCACCCCAACGGCGTCGTGCGAATCGACCATCTCGTGGCTTTCACACCCGACCTCGACCGGACCGTGGCTGCCGGCACGGCGCTCGGTCTCGACCTGCGCCGCATCCGCGACGAGCCGGCGCCGGCCGGCTCCCCGCGCCAGGCGTTCTTTCGGATCGGCGAGCCGATTCTCGAGGTCGCCCAGGCGCCGCCCGGCTCGCCGCTCGCCGGCCACGGTCCGGCCCGCTTCGACGGGCTCGCGTTCGTCGTCGAGGACCTCGACGCGACGGTGGCCAGTCTCGGCGAGCTCTGTGGCAAGCCGCGCGACGCCGTGCAGCCGGGCCGCAGGATCGCCACGGCGCGCAAGGAGGCCAAGCTCGGGCTGCCGGTCGCGTTCATGACGCCGCGGCCTTAGAGGGCCGATAGCCTGCGGGGACATGGACCCAGCCGCCCTGCGCAACCGCCTGCTCGTCGCCACCGGGATGTGGCGCGATTCGACCGAGGAGCCGCTCCCGAAGCTGCCTCCGGGCGATCCGCTCGAGCAGATCGAGGCCTTCGAGCTGCGGGTCGTCGAGGTCATGTTCAGCGAGGCGACCCCCGAGACGGCGAGGCGCGTCGCCGACAGGACGTGGGATCTCGTGCACGACCGCCCAGACGACGACCCGGTCAAGCGGCGGGTGGTCGAGGGCCACGAGCAGCTGGCCAAGCTCTCCGCCGGGGGCCTCACGGCCCCGGAGTAGCGCTCGTGGCGGACTCGCCGGAGCTGTTCAGCCGCGCCTTGATGGCGCGCTCGCTCGCGTACCTGTTCACCGGCGGAGCGCTGGTCGGCTGTCTGACGCTCGCATTCCCGCATGACGCCGCCGTGAAGGATGGCCCGCTCTACGCCCTCGCCGCGCTGGCGGTGGCGATCGGCCTGGTGGTGCTCTGGCGCGCGGAGTCGATGCCGAGCTGGGGCATGCACCTCGCGCTCGCGACCGGCAGCATGATCCTCGCCGCCGGCAACTACTTCGTCGGGCCGAGCGGGCTCTACCTGATCATCTTCACCTGGACCGGCCTTTACGCCTTCTACTTCTACCGGCCGCCGGTCGCGCTGGCCCACCTCGGTGTGATTGCGCTGTCGTACCTGGTGGTGCTGATCGTCCAGGATCCGCCGAGCCCGGTCGTGCGCTGGGTGCTGGCGGTCGGGACGCCGGGACTCGCCGGACTGATGGTCTCGGCGCTGCTCGACCGATTGCGGCGCGAGACCGCCCAGGCCACCCGCCAAGAGGAGAGCCTGCGTGAGAGCGAGGCGCGCACGCGGGCGATCGTCGACAGCGCGCCGGAGCCGTTCCTCGGTCTCTCCGAGCAGGGCACGGTGATCTCCTGGAACCCGGCTGCCGAGCGCACCTTCGGCTGGACCGCCGAGGAGGCTGTCGGGCAGCCGATCCGCGACCTGATCGTCGCACCCGAGAACCACGATGACCACCGCCAGCGGCGCGAGGAGGAGTTCGCGCGTCCGGACGGCGAGGTGCGCCCGTCGCGGCGCGAGGTCGAGCTGGTGCGACGCGACGGCGCCCGCTTCCTCGCCGAGATCACCTACTCACGCGTGCGCGCCGGCGACCGCCCGATGCTCGCGTGCTTCATCCGCGACATCAGCGACCGCAAGGAGCGCGAGCGCGAGCGCGAGCAGCTGTACCGCGAGCAGGCGGCGCGCGAGGAGGCCGAGCAGATGGCGGGAATCGTCCACGGCCTGCAGATGCTGCTCGACGTCGCGCTCGCCCACAACCGCCTCGACGAGATGCTCGCGGCGCTGCTGCCGCGCGTCTGCGAGGTCGTCAACGCCGACGGGGCGGCGGTGCTGCTCGCCGAGGAGGACGGGTCGCTGACGCTGCGCGCCTCGATGTTCCGCGACGTCGAGAAGGAGCCGCTGCGAATCGAGCTCGGCGAGGGCATCGCCGGTCGCGTCGCGCAGAGCAGGCAACCGCTGCTCGTCCAGGACCCCGACCCGTCCGAGGTCGCCGACCCGGCGCTGTACGGGCTTCACTCGATCCTCGGCGTGCCGCTGATGGCCGGCGGCGAGGTCGCCGGCGTGCTCAAGGTCGGCGTCCCGGCGCCGCGCCGCTTCTCCGAGGACGACCTGATGGTGCTCGGGCTGGCCGCGGACCGGGTGGCGCTGGCGATCGACCATCTGCGCATCTACGAGCGCGAGCACCGGATCGCCGAGATGCTCCAGCGCAGCCTGCTGCCGGACCGCCTTCCGAGCCTGCCCGGCCTAGAGGTCGCGGCCCGCTACGAGCCGGCCGCCAGCGAGTCCGAGGTCGGCGGCGACTGGTACGACGTGATCGCGATGCCCGGGGGGCGGGTCGGCCTGGTGATGGGCGACGTGGCCGGCAAGGGGCTGGCCGCGGCTTCGATGGTCGGCCGCCTGCGCAGCGCGATGCGCGCCTATGCGCTCGAGGGCCATCCGCCCGCGGAGGTGGTCGACCGGCTCAACCAGCTCGTCTGGTCGGAGATCGAGGACAGCCACATGACGACGATGGTCTACGTCGTCTTCGACCCGCTCGCAGGGACGATCACCTGGGTCAACGCCGGCCACCTGCCGCCGCTGGCGGTAACCAGCGACGGCATCGCGCGCTTCCTCAGCGGCCCGAGCTCGGTCCCGCTCGGCGTCATGTCGTATCCCGCCTACGAGGAGGCGGAGACCGAGATGCCACTCGGCGGCACCGTGCTGCTCTACACAGATGGGCTCGTCGAGCGGCCCGGCGAGCTGCTCGACGACGGCCTCGACCGGCTCGTAGCGGCCGTTCGCGGCGAGCGGCTCGGTCCGCAGGAGCTCTGCGACCTCGTCCTCGACCGGCTCATGCCGACGGCCGGCGCCGCCGACGACGTCGCGCTGCTCGCGCTCTGCAGCCCCCCGTTGTCCGACGCTTTCCAGCTCGAGCTGGGGTCCGAGCCGGGCGAGCTCGCCTCGCTGCGTGCGCTGCTGCGCCGCTGGCTGCGCCACGGCGACGGCGACGAGACCGAGATCGCCGAGATCCTGACCGCCACCGGCGAGGCGGCTGCCAATGCGATCGAGCACGGCGGCTCGATCGCCGGCGGGCCACCGTTCGAGGTCAGCGGACGCCTCGCCGGCGACGAGGTCGAGATCGTCGTGCGCGACTCGGGCGGCTGGCGCGAGCGTCAGCGCTCGGAGGGCGGCCGCGGGCTGGTGCTGATGCGCGCCCTGATGGACTCCGTCGACGTCGAGCGCGGCCCGGATGGCACGACCGTGACGATGCGGCGGACGATCGGCACCCGCGTGCCGACCGAGGCATGACTTCGTCTGGCCAGCCAGCCAGTCTCCGCTAGGCTGCGCCTCATGCCTTCCACGCGCCGACGTGTCTGTGTCATCGGCGCCGGCAGCTCGGGAATCGCCAGCTGCCAGGTGCTGCACGCGCGCGGGATTGACTTCGACTGCGTCGAGAAGGGCTCAGGGGTCGGCGGCAACTGGCGCTACGGCAACGACAACGGAATGTCGTCCGCATACGAGTCGCTGTTCATCAACACCTCGCGCGAGATCATGGAGTACGCGACCTACCCGATGCCGAAGTCCTATCCGGACTACCCGCACCACACCCAGATCGCAGCCTACTTCGACGACTACGTCGACCACTTCGGCTTCCGCCACAAGATCCGCTTCCGCACCGAGGTGACGCGCGTGCAGCGGGCGCCGGACGGCGGCTGGGACGTTACCGCGCGGCCGGTGGACGGAGGAGACGAGCAGACGGAGCGCTACGACGACGTGATGGTCGCCAACGGCCACCACTGGGACCCGCGCTGGCCCGAGCCGCCGTTCCCCGGCGAGCTCGACGACTCCGTCGAGGTGACCCACGCGCACTACTACCGCAGCAGCGAGGGCTACGAGGGCAAGAACGTGCTGGTGCTGGGGATCGGCAACTCGGCCTGCGACATCGCCGTCGAGACCTCGCGCGTCTCGAAGATGACCTTTCTTGCGATGCGTCGCGGCGCCTGGATCATCCCCAAGTACGTCGGGTCCGTCCCGGCCGACGAGATCCTGCCGCATTGGGCGTGGCGGCTGCCGTTGCCGATCGTCCGGATGCTGTCGCTGATCGGCGTGCGACGTGCCGCCGGCCAGCTGACGGCGTTCGGGATGCCGAAGCCCGACCACAAGCTGCTCGAGGCGCATCCGACGGTCTCCTCCGACCTGCTGCCGCGCATCGGCCACGGGCGAATAACCCCGAAGCCGAACATCGCGCGCCTCGAGGGCGACTCGGTCCGCTTCGAGGACGGTTCGGTCGAGCGGATCGACAAGATCGTCTACTGCACCGGCTACAAGATCAGCTTCCCGTTCTTCGACCCCGACCTGCTCGACCCGTCGGGCGACAACCGGATCGAGCTCTACCGGCGCGTCGTGCACCCCGACCTGCCGGGCCTTTACTTCATCGGCCTGGTCCAGCCGCTCGGGGCGATCATGCCGATCGCCGAGCTGCAGTCGGAGTGGATCGCCGACGTGATCGAGGGCCGCGTGCCGCTGCCCGGGCGGGCCGAGATGGTCCAGGAGATCGCGGTCGAGCAGACGGCGATGCGCAGGCGCTACGTCGCCTCGAAGCGCCACACGATCCAAGTCGACTACTGGCCGTACCTGCGCCAGCTGCGCGAGGAGCGCAAGCGGCGGGCGGCGGCGCCACAGACCGGGGCGCCCACCGGGCGCGTCGCCAACGAGGAGATTGCCGCATGACCGCCACCGTGCCCGAGACAGCGACCGCAACGATCGAGGTCGAGAACCCTGCCACCGGCCAGATCGCCGGCAGCGTGCCGCGGATGCTGCCGGAGGACGTCGCGCCGATGGTCGAGCGTGCGCGCTCGATCCAGCCGGCGTGGTGGGGGCTTGGCTTCGACGGGCGCGCGGCGGTGCTCAGGCGCGCGCAGAAGTGGACGCTCGACAACGCCGACCGGATCGTCGACACGATCGTCGCCGAGACGGGCAAGACGCGCGACGACGCCCAGCTCGCGGAGATCGGCTACGCCGCCGGGGCGTTCGCCTTCTGGGCCAAGAACGCCGAGAAGTTCCTGCGCGAGCGCAAGGTCCGCACCAGCTCGCCGACGCTGCTCGGCCGCAAGGCCCTGGTCCGCTACCGGCCACGTGGCGTGGTCGGGGTCATCGGGCCGTGGAACTACCCGCTCGTCAACTCCTTCGGCGACTGCATACCCGCGCTCGCCGCCGGCAACGCGGTCATCCTCAAGCCGTCGGAGGTCACGCCGTTGACCTCGCTGCTGATGGCCGAGTGCCTCGCCGAGAGTGGCGCGCCCGACGGCGTCTTCCAGGTCCTGACCGGCCTCGGTGACACGGGCGCCGAGCTGATCGACCACGTCGACTTCATCATGTTCACCGGCTCGACCGCGACCGGGCGCAAGGTCGCCGAGCGGGCGGCGCGGACGCTGACGCCGGTCGGGCTCGAGCTCGGCGGCAAGGACCCGATGATCGTGCTCGCCGACGCAAACCTCGAGCGCGCCGCGAACGCCGCGGCCTACTACTCGATGCAGAACGGCGGCCAGACCTGCATCTCGGTCGAGCGCGTGTACGTCGAGGAGCCGATCTACGAGGACTTCGCCAAGCTCGTGACAGACAAGGTCGCCAAGCTGCGCCAGGGCGCGCCGCAGCAGGCGGGCTCGGTCGACGTCGGCGCCGTCACGTTCCCGCGCCAGGCCGAGATCATCGAGGCGCACGTCGAGGACGCGCGCGCGAAGGGGGCGAAGGTCGCCGTCGGCGGCAAGCGCGGCGACGGTCCCGGCAACTTCTTCGAGCCGACGGTGCTGCTCGACGTCGACCACTCGATGGACTGCATGACCGACGAGACCTTCGGCCCGACGCTGCCGATCATGCGGGTGCGTGACGCCGAGGAGGCGCTGCGGCTCGCCAACGACTCGTCCTACGGGCTCCAGGCTTCGGTCTGGACGCGGGACACCGCTCGCGGCGAGCAGCTCGCGGCGCGCCTCGAGGCGGGGGCAGCGAACGTCAACGAGCACCAGCTCAACTACTTCGCGCTCGAGCTGCCGATGGGCGGTTGGAAGGACTCCGGTCTCGGCACCCGCCACGGCGCCGAGGGGATCCGCAAGTACGCCCGCCAGCAGGCCTCCGTAATCAACCGCTTCGGCATGAAGCGCGACATCTTCATGTTCCCGTACTCGAAGCGCTCCGCCGGCCTGATCGGCCGCTTCCTCAAGCTCGTCTACGGCCGCGGCAGCCGGTCGTAGACGGCTGCGAGCCGGCCGCAGCGCAGCTCGCCGGTAAGCTGCCGCCGGATGTCAGACGATCTCTCGCCCGAGAACCGCATCAAGATCGTCGTCGACCGCGGGCTCTGCATCGGCTCCGGCGACTGCGTCGACAGCGCGCCGAACGTCTTTGAGCTCGACGCCGAGGACAAGGCGCGCGTGATCGATCCCGACGGCGATCCGACCGACATGGTCGTCGACGCGGCGATGAACTGCCCGGTCACCGCCATCTTCGTCGAGGGCGACGACGGCCCCATCTACCCGTAGTCGTTAGCCGCGCCGGCGCCTGAGCAGCAACAGGACCACCAGCAGCAGCAGCGCGCCGGGGATCAGGCTGCGCGGGTCGACCGACCCGCCGGCCTCGTGGTCGACGCCGGCGCCGGGCATCGCGAACTCCTCCGCGGCGAGCACGTCGTGCGGCTCTTGGATCCCGGTCGGATCGGGCGGGATGTCGCCAGCCGAGCGGGCCGGCATCGCGAACTCCTCGGCTGCCAGCACGTCGTGCGGCTGGTCGATCCCGGTCGGGTCGTCGGGCACGTCGATCTCGCGGTCGGTCATGTCGACGATCCTCGCAGACGGCGCGAGCGGCGCGCATCGACGCTAGCTTGTTGGGGATGCGGCGCGCAGGCTCGACAGCTGTCCTGGCGATCGCGGTCGTGGCCGTGCTCGCGGGCTGCGGCGGCGGCGAGGGATCGGGAGACGCGACGGCCGGCGAACGACCCCGGCCCACGGAGGTCGTGCTGACGCCCGACTCGGTCGATCCCGCGGCGGCCCGCCGTGCGGCGAAGGTCGATTCGAACGGTAATCGTCGCGGCACCCCCGTCGAGCTGGGCGGGGTCGGCGCGGACCCGCCGGCGCCCGGCGCCGCCTCGCCGGCCGACGGCATCAGCCCCGGCGCCCCGAGTGACGCCGAGGTGCGGGCGGAGCTGCGCCAGGCGCGCGCCGAGTTGTCGAAGTTCAAGCGCTTCCTCGGCACGACCGCCTTCCTGCAGACCGGTCCGCGGGCGCGCGTGCTGCCCGACGGGACGGCGGTCGCGCCCGATGACGCTCCGGAGCCGGTCAAGCGCGTGATCCAGGCCGGCAACGCGATCGCCAAGTTCCCGTACAAGTGGGGCGGCGGCCACGGTGCCTGGCGCGACAACGGCTACGACTGCTCCGGCTCGGTCTCCTTCGCGCTCGCCGGCGCCGGCCTGCTCGGCTCGCCGCTGACGTCCGGCGGCTTCATGGATTGGGGCGCGTCCGGGCCGGGCGAGTGGATCACGATCTACACCAACCCCGGCCACATCTTCATGATCGTGGCCGGCCTGCGCTTCGACACGAGCGGGCAGGGGCGCGCCGGCACGCGCTGGCAGGAGGAGCCGCGCTCGACCGACGGCTTCGTCGTACGCAGCGTCCCCGGCCTCTAGCGGCGGGGCGCAGGCGCGCGCGGGCCGGTTCTCGCCGCCGCCTCAACTGCTACTTTCGCGCAGGTGCACGACGAGCCGACACGCCAGATGCGAACGGGCGGCGGCGATCGCCGCGGTCCCGACGACCACTCCGTCTACATGCGCCGCCGTCTCGCAGCGGCGGCCGCGGCGGCGATCGCGCTGATCGTCGTCATAGCGGTGGTTGCCGGCGGCGGGGGAGACGACTCGGAGTCCGCCTCGCCGCTCGACGTGAGCATTCCGACGACGCCCGACAACCTCGACACGACCGTCGGCGACGAGGACGAGGACGAGACCGACACCACGACAGCCCCGAGTCCGACGCCGTCGACCGGCGGCACGGCTGGCGGGACCACAGGCGGCGGGACCGTCGCGCCCGACGCCGCCGGCGGTGCCGCCACCGGGCTCCGGGGCTACCGTGCCGCCGCCGGCGTCGGGCGCGACGGTCCCGCCGCCTGTGGTCCCACCAGCCGTGCCGCCGGTCGACGGCGTCGGAC
>DATABV010000089.1:0-2199 GCA_036259395.1 Thermoleophilaceae bacterium
CACCGAGCCCGGGTCGGTCACGTCGCCGCGCACCGCCTCGACGCCTTCGGGCAGCACGGCCGCTGCCCGCGCCGGGTCGCGCATGAGCGCGACGACGTCGTCGCCGCGCTCGGCCAGCGCCCGCGCCACCGCGTTGCCGACCTTGCCCGCCGCTCCCGTCACCAGTGCCCGCATCGGGGGCACGCTATCCGACCGCTGCTCGTAGACTGGCGCCCCGTGTCGCGCTTCTCCGAGCCGCAGGACCCCCTCTTCCAGGCGCTGAACTCCTCGATCGGGTTCGACTTCCGGCTCTGGCCGTACGACATCGCCCAGTCGCAGGCCCACGCGCGGATGCTCGCGGCGAGCGGGATCATCGGCGCGGAGGACGCGGCCGAGATCGCCCGCGGCCTCGACCAGGTCCGCGACGAGATCGAGTCCGACCGCTTCGAGATTCGCCCGGACGACGAGGACGTCCACATGGCGATCGAGCGGCGGCTGACCGAGCTGACCGGCGACGCCGGCGAGCGCCTGCACACCGCCAGGTCGCGCAACGACCAAGTGGCGACCGACGTCGCGATGCTCGTCCGGGCCCACACGCTCGACGCCAAGTCGCTGCTCGCCGAGCTGATGGGAACGCTGGTCGAGCTCGCCGAGCGCCACCTCGACTGGCCGCTGCCCGGCTACACGCACCTCCAGCGCGCCCAGCCGGTCTACCTCTCGCACCACCTGCTGGCCTACTTCTGGAAGTTCCGCCGCGACCTGCAGCGGTTCAACTTCTGCATGAACGCGACGGACGACCTGCCGCTCGGGGCGGGCGCGCTGGCGGGCACGAACTTCGCGACCGACCGGATGCTGGTCGCCCAGGAGCTGGGCTTTGGCGGCATCGCCGAGAACTCGCTCGACGCGGTCTCGAACCGCGACTTCGTGCTCGACTACCTGTCCGCCGCCGCGACCTGCGCCACGCACCTGTCGCAGCTGGGTGCCGAGATCGTGCTCTGGTCGAGCGAGGAGTTCGGCTTCTGCCAGGTCGCCGACCGCTTCGCGTCCGGATCGAGCCTGATGCCGCAGAAGAAGAACCCGGACGCTGCGGAGCTGCTGCGCGCCAAGGCCCCGCGCGTCGCCGGGCGGCTGACGACCCTCCACGGCGTCCTGCACGGGCTTCCGCTGACCTACAACAAGGACCTCCAGGAGGACAAGGAGCAGCTCTTCGACGCGATCGACACGGTCGAGCTGTGCCTGCGCGTCGCGCGCGAGATGCTCGCCACGATCTCCTTCGACCAGCAGCGGATGGCGGCCGCGGCGACCGACGAGCTGCTCGCCGCGACCGACGTCGCCGACCTGCTCGTCAAGCGCGGCGTCCCGTTCCGCCGTGCGCACGGCATCGTCGGGGGCCTCGTGCGAACGGCGGTCGAGCAGGGCAAGGCGCTCTCGCAACTGAGCGAGTCCGAGCTCGCAGAGCTCGCGCCCGAGCTCGACGGCGAGTACTACGCGCTGCTCGGCGACCGTGCCTGGCTCGAGTCGAAGGTCTCCGACGGCGGCACCTCCCTCGCCCGCGTCCAGGATCAGCTGGCGCAGGCGCGCCACCTGCTCGCGGAGGCGGCGGCCTGACGGAGGTTCTGCCTGCGGCGTTCTATGAGCGCCCTGTCGTGGAGGTGGCGGGCGACCTGCTCGGCTGCGTGGTGCGCCACGGCGACACCGCCGGCCGGATCGTCGAGACGGAGGCCTACCACCACTCCGAGCCGGCCTGCCACGCCTATGTCGGCCTGACCCCGCGCACGCGGGTGCTGTTCGGTCCGCCGGGCGTCGCCTACGTCTACCGCTCCTACGGCATCCACGCCCTGCTCAACGCCGTCTGCGAGCCCGAGGGGGAGGGTGCCGCGGTGCTGATTCGCGCGCTCGAGCCGGTCGAGGGCATCGACCTGATGCGCGAGCGACGCGGATTGGACGGAATCCGCGACCTTTGCTCCGGCCCCGGCAAGCTCACCCAGGCGCTCGGCATCGACCTCGACCTCAACGACACGCCGCTCGACGGCCCGATCTCGATCCACGCGCGCCCGCCCGGCGAGCCGCCACCGAGCGCGGCGTGCGAGCGGATCGGCATCACGCGCGCCGTCGAGCTGCCCTGGCGCTTCTGCGAGCTGGGCAGCCGCTACCTGTCGCGGCCGGTCCCCGAGCGCTGATGGTCTATTGGGGCGCGGCCGCTCCGCCGCCACCGCCCGG
>DATABV010000090.1:0-4647 GCA_036259395.1 Thermoleophilaceae bacterium
GCACGAACGCGAACATCTCGACCTTGTCGAACTGGTGGACGCGGAAGATCCCGCGCGTGTCGCGGCCGGCGGCGCCGGCCTCGCGGCGGAAGCAGGTCGAGAAGCCGGCGTAGCGGGCCGGCACGTCGGCGTCCTCGAGGACCTCGCCCATGTGCAGGCCGGCTAGCGCCACCTCCGAGGTACCGCTGAGGTAGAGGTCGTCGTCGGGCACGCGATAGATCTGCTGCTCGGTGTCGGGCAGGAAGCCTGTCCCGTAGAGCGCCTCCTCGCGTACGAGCACCGGCGGCACGACCGGCGTGAAGCCGCGCTCGCCGAGCAGCCCGAGCGCCCAGCGCACGAGCGCCAGCTCGAGGAAGACGAGCTCGCCCTTGAGGTAGGCGAAGCGCGAGCCCGCCACCCGGGCACCGGCCTCGAGGTCGACGAGCCCGTCGAGCAGCTCCAGGTGGTCGCGCCCCGTCGCGTCCGCCGCGCCGACCTCGCGCAGCACCGTGTCGGAGTCCGCGGCATCGGGGTCGGGCAGGTTCGGCAGCGACGCCAGCGCACCCTCCAGCTCGCCCTCGACCGCCTTCAGCTCCGCGTCGAGCGCCTTCTGCCGCTCGCCGACGTCCTTGACCGCCGCGATCGCCTGCGACGCGTCGCCGCCACCGCGCTGCAGCTCGCCGATCTGCTTGCTCGCCGCGTTCTTCTCGGCGCGCAATCCCTCGAGCTCCGGCAGGATCGCCCGCCGTCGCTCGTCGAGCGCGAGCACGCGGGTCAGCCGCTCGTCGGACCCGTCGCCGCGGCGCGCGAGCGCCGCCCGCGCCGCGTCGGGCTCGGACCGGATCGCCTTGAGGTCGAGCATGCGACCGGCTCGGTTAGACGCGGTGGTCGACGTGCGCCGAGGTCACTCGGCAGCCTCGCCAGAGCCCTGGACGTCGGTGCCCTCGCCCCGGTCCCGGCCCGAGTACTTCGCCAGGAAGTCGGCGACCTGCTCGGCGTCCTCGCCCATCACGATGTGCGCCGGCATGATCGCGCCCGAGAAGCCGCCGTTGCGGATCGCGTAGAGGGCGTCCTCCTTGCTGACCTTGCGCACGTTGAAGTTCGGGCCGTTGGTGCGCTCGCCGGGGGCGAGCTCGCCCGCCTGCTTGGAGCCGTAGGAGTTGGCCGGCTCGAAGGTGTGGCAGCCAGAGCAGCGCTCGTAGAAGAGGTTCGCCGCGCGGCGGTTCTCGGGGTCGACGTCGATCTCGCCCTTGGCGCAGCCGGAGGCGCCCAGGAGAGCGACGGCGACGACTGCGTAGAGCCCTCTGCGGGCACGGATGCGAGTGGCGGGGCGGGTCACGGCGGGCGCATAGTATCCGCCGTCCGATGACGATGCCCCTCGGACGGATCCTCTGCGCGACTGGCGCGGTCCTGGCGCTGGCCGGATGCGGCGAGGCCGAGGAGCCGCCAGAGGTTGCGGCGGCGGTCAGCGCCGGCAAGCCGCTGACGGTCGTCGCCCGTGAGTACCTCTTCTCGCCCAACCGCGTGACGATCAAGGGCGCGCCGGCTGACGGCACGCGCCAGCGGATCGAGCTCGAGAACCGCGGCGAGCTCGCCCACAACATCGAGATCCTCGAGGGCGACCGGATCGTCAACCGGCTGCGCAGCTTCCCCGCCGGCCAGCGACGCGGCCTGACCGTCGACCTCCCGCGCGGCGAGTACCGCTTCATCTGCACCGTCGCCGACCACGACGAGAAGGGCATGCACGGCACGCTCACCGTGCGCTGAGTCAGTTCAGGCGCTTGGCGAATCGAAGGACGCTGCCGTCGCCAGTCGAGGTCATGTGGACCTCGTCCATCATCAGCGTCATCAGCTCGAGTCCGCGGCCGCTCTCGTCCTCGGTCGTGGCGCGGCTCATCGGCTCGACGAAGGTGCCGCTGTCCTGCACTTCGAAGACCAGCGATCCGTCGGACTCGAAGGCGGCGATACGGATGCAGTCGCCGCTGTTCTGCGAGCCGTGCTGGATCGCGTTGGCGACGGCCTCGCTGATCGCAAGCTTCACCTGGTAGCAGTCGCCCTCGTCCAGGCCCGCCTCCGCCGCGGTCCGCTGAGCCCACTCGCGCGCCTCCCCGAGGCGCTCTGGCTTGGCGTCGATCGTCATCGATTGCTCCTCGAACACGGGCCGAGCAGCCTCATCCCGGCCCTGGGTCGAGCTCCGTTGGCCACATCAGGGACACCCTGCCCAATGCCGCGTTCTACGAATCACGCGATCTGGCGCAGAAATGCCCGCCGACTCAGGCGCCGGTCTGATAGGCGCGCAGGGCGAGCGTCAGGATCATCAGGACGCCGATCGTCATCACGCCCATCTCCGCGAGTGCGACACGCCGCGCGATCGTGACCTGCTCGCCGCGCTGCAGGCTGTCGATGTCGACTCCCTCCAGCTCCCGCTGCGCGACGCCGACGCGCATCCCCTCGCTGATCAGGGTGATCAGCAGCGGCGCGAAGCCGTACGCGGCATGGAGCCCGTCCGGCGCGCGCAGGCCCTGAGCTAGGAGCCCGAATCCGAGCACCGCCTGGACGACGACTGCGGCCTGCGCCCCGCGCAGCAGGTACCAGAACCAGACCGATGGGTCCTTGCGCAGCCAGGCCACGGCGCCCCAGACGCCGGCGACCGCGTTGGTCGCCAAGACGGCGATCCCGACCGCCATGTGGACCTCCGTCAAGACCCCGATCCCGCTGAGGGTGACGGCTCGTCGCTAGCGCCCTTTCGCACTATGTAGCAACTCCGCACAAACCTCGTTATACATCCGTTCCCCAGTGCTCAGCGCCTACCTTCCCGCCCTCGTCTTCCTCGCCCTCGGGATCGCCGTCGGCACGGTCTTCGCGTTGGCCAACGGCGCGCTCGGCCCGCGACGCCCCGGCAAGACGAAGAGCGAGCCATACGAGTGCGGCCTACCGTCGGACGTCCGGAAGAGCTTCCGCTTCGGGATCAGCTTCTACCTGATCGCAATGCTGTTCATCCTGTTCGACATCGAGGTCGTCTTCCTCTACCCGATCGCCGTCCAGGTTCAGGAGGCCGGCGTCGCGGCGCTCGTGAAGGTCGCGATCTTCGTCAGCCTGCTGCTGGTCGCGTTCCTGCACCAGTGGCGGCGGGGGTCGCTCGAGTGGAAGTGACGCGCACCAAGGTGCCCGGGCCCGGCCCTGGTTCGGAGTCCCCGGAGGCGTTCCGCGCCAAGCAGCTCAGCGCCCAGCAGATGCTGCGCGGCGACCTCGACGGCCGCGCGCTCGAGGAGTACGTCGAGGAGCGCGTGATGCTGACGACGCTCGAGAAGGCGCAGAACTGGGCGCGCCGCAACGCCTGCTGGCCGCTCGGCTTCGGCCTCGCCTGCTGCGCGATCGAGATGATCACGGTGATCGGCTCGCCGCGCAACGACATCTCGCGCTTCGGTGCCGAGGTCGTGCGCGCCTCGCCGCGCCAGGCCGACATGATCATCCTGTCGGGCCGGGTCTCGATCAAGATGGCGCCTGTCATCCGCCGCATCTACGACCAGATGCTCGAGCCGAAGTGGGTGATCGCGATGGGCGTCTGCTCGTCGAGCGCCGGCATGTTCAACAACTACGCCGTCGTCCAGGGCGCCGACAAGTTCATGCCGGTCGACGTCTACATCCCCGGCTGCCCGCCGCGGCCCGAGGCCTTGATGTACGGGATCAACAAGCTGCAGGACCAGATCACCAACGACCCCTCGCTCGGCTGGCGCGAGCGGTACCAGGCGGAGGGGACCGAGGAGCGCAGTGCCTGACGCGGCCGGGCTCGAGCTGGTCGCCCAGCGGGTGCGCGCCGCGGTGGCCGACGACGCCGTGGTCGGCACGAGCTACGCCCACGAGCAGGCGCTGCTCGAGGTGGCTCCCGCGCGCGTGCGCGAGGTGCTCGCATACCTGCGCGACGGCGACGAGGAGCCCTACGAGTTCCTCGCCAGCCTGCACGCCGTCGACTACCTACCCGACGAGCCCCGGCTCGGGATCCACTACCAGCTGCTCTCGCGCCCGCGCGTCGAGCGGCTCGGCGTCAAGACACGCGTGACGGTCGAGGACCCGGTCGTGCCGAGCGTCGTCGACCTGTTTCCGACCGCGAACCACCAGGAGCGCGAGGCCTTCGACATGTTCGGGGTGCGGTTCGACGGCCATCCCGACCCGCGCCGGATCCTGATGCCCGAGGACTACGAGGGTCACCCGCAGCGGCGCGACTTCCCGGTCGGCGGCGAGCCGGTCCTCTTCACCCACAACGAGCACGAGCTGCCGCGCTGGTATGACTGACGAGCCACTGGCACCCGGGACCGCGGCAACGCCCGATCCGCTGGCGACGCCCTACCGCGAGCGCGAGCGCTCGGTGACGATCGAGCGCGTCGCCCACGGCTCGGTCGTCCCGACCGAGGAGCTCGAGCCCGAGACCGAGCTCTTCACGATCAACCTCGGGCCGCACCACCCCGCCACCCACGGCGTGCTGCGCCTGCTCTGCACGCTCGAGGGCGAGACCGTGCGCGAGGTCAAGCCGATCATCGGCTACGTCCACACCGGCATCGAGAAGTCGATGGAGACGATGCAGTACTGGAAGGCGATCACGTTCGTCGAGCGGATGGACTACCTCGCCTACTACTTCAACGCGCAGGCGTTCTGCATGACGACCGAGCG
>DATABV010000091.1:0-12030 GCA_036259395.1 Thermoleophilaceae bacterium
CCCCCCCCCCCCCCCCCCCCCCCCCCCCCCCCCCCCCCCCCCCCCCCCCCCCCCCCCCCCCACGGAGTCCGGAAGGTTGGATCGGGCGCCGGTTCCGGACGCCACCGTCCTGATCCGCGCCGCCCAGCTGCTCGACCCCCGCATCGGCCTCGACCAGCCCGGCGACCTGCTGATCCGCGACGGCGAGATCGCCGAGATCGGGGCTCCCAGCTCGCTGGCCGCTCCCGACGGCGCCGAGGTCGTCGAGGCCGAGCGACTGCACGCCTTCCCGGCCTTCGTCGACCCACACGTCCACCTGCGCACGCCGGGCCGCGAGGACGAGGAGGACATCGAGACCGGCACGCGCGCGGCGGCGGCGGGCGGCTACTGCGCGATCCTCGCGATGCCGAACACCGACCCGGTGGTCGACTCGGCGCCGATCCTGCGCTCGCTGCGCGAGCGCGCTCGCGCGGAGGCGCGCATACCGACCGGCTTCACGGCCTCGATCACCGTCGGCATGCAGGGCGAGCGGCTGACCGAGATGGCCGAGCTCGCCGACGCGGGCGCGGCGGCGTTCACCGACGACGGCCTGCCCGTCCGCTCGGCCGGGATCATGCGCCATGCGCTGCGCTACCAGCAGCTGAGCGGCTGCGTGCTGGCGCTGCACGAGGAGGACCCGACGCTCTCGGCCGGCGGCGTGATGCACGAGGGCGAGGTCTCGGCGATGCTCGGCCTCGCCGGGATCCCGTCGGTGTCGGAGTCGACGATGGTCGCCCGCGACTGCGAGCTTGCCGGCTACGAGGACGGGCGGATCCACGTCCAGCACGTCTCGGCGCGGCGCACCGTCGAGGTGCTCGAGCGCGCCAAGGCCGCCGGCGTCGAGGTGACGGCCGAGGCCTCGCCGCACCATCTGCTGCTGACCCACGACGCGGTCCGCTCGCTCGACACCCACTACAAGATGAACCCCCCGCTGCGCAGCGAGGACGACCGCCAGGCGCTGATCGACGGCCTGCGCACTGGCGTGCTCGACTGCATCGCGACCGACCACGCGCCCCACTCGCGTGAGGAGAAGGAGGAGCCGTTCGAGCTGGCGCCGATGGGCGTCACCGGCCTCGAGTCGGCGTTCGCGGCGATCCACAGTGACCTCGTGCTGCCTGGAGTGCTCGACCTCGGTCTCGTCGTCGAGCGGATGACCGCCGGCTGCGAGCCGTTCGGCCTGGTCGTGCCGACGCTCGCCAAGGGCGCTCCGGCGAACGTCTGCCTGGTCGACCTCGACGCGGTCTGGGAGGTTGGCGAGGCCGGCTACGAGAGCCGCTCGGCGAACTGCGCCTTCGGCGGCCGGCGGCTGACCGGCCGCGTACGGATGACCGTCGCCGCGGGCGCGGTCGCGTTCCGCGAGCGCTCGTTCGCGATCGAGGCCGTCCGGTGAGCGCGTACCTGCTGCTGGAGGACGGCACGCGCCTCGACGGCGTCGCCGCCGGTGCGCCGATCGCTGCTACGGGCGAGGTCGTCTTCAACACCGCGATGTCCGGCTACCAGGAGTCGGTCACCGACCCGAGCTACCGCGGCCAGGTCATCGTCTTCACCTATCCGCTGATCGGCAACTACGGCGTGGCGGCCGAGAACATGGAGTCCGACGCGATCCATGCCCGCGCGGTCGTGATGCGCGAGGGGGTCGATCGCGAGGACGTCCCGCACGCCGAGGGCGGCTGGCTGACGTGGCTGGCGGACTGCGGCGTGCCGGCGATCGCCGGAGTCGACACGCGCGCGCTGGTGCGCCACATCCGCGACCGCGGCGCGATGCGCGGCGGCGTCTTCCCCGGCGACATGCCGGAGGCCGAGGCGATGGAGCGCGTCCGCGCGGAGCCCGCGATGGCCGGCGCCGACCTCGCCCGTGAGGTGACCCCGAACGCCCCGGTGCTGCTCGACCCGCTGACCGACACGGCCGGCCCGACGATCGCCGCGATCGACACGGGTATCAAGGACTCGATCGTCCGCCACCTGCGCGAGCGCGGAGCGCGGATCGAGCTGCACCCCTGCACGACGAGCGCCGACGAGCTGCTGGCGCGCGACGCCGACGCCTTCTTCCTCGCCAACGGCCCCGGCGATCCGGCGGCGCTCGGCTATGTCGTCGACACGGTGCGCGAGCTGATCGGCAAGCGGCCGGTGTTCGGGATCTGCCTCGGCCACCAGCTGCTCTGCCGTGCGGTCGGCCTGGAGACCACCAAGCTGCCGTTTGGGCATCGCGGCGCCAACCACCCGGTCAAGGACCTCGAGACCGGGCGGATCGACATCACGAGCCAGAACCACGGCTTCGCCGTCGTCGGACCCGACGGCGCGAACACGATCGACACCGACGAGCCGGTCCGCTGGGAGACCGACTTCGGCGCCGCCGAGCTGTCGCAGATCAACCTCTACGACCGCACCGTCGAGGGGCTGGTGCTGCGCGACGTCCCCGGCGCGACGGTCCAGTACCACCCCGAGGCGGGCCCCGGCCCACACGACTCGCTGCACATCTTCGACCGCTTCCTGCGGATGGTCGAGCTCGTCTGATGCCGCGCCGCGACGACATCCGCAAGATCCTCGTGATCGGCAGCGGTCCGATCGTGATCGGCCAGGCGGCCGAGTTCGACTACTCGGGCGCGCAGGCCTGCAAGGTGCTGCTCGAGGAGGGCTACGAGGTAGTCCTGGTCAACTCGAACCCGGCGACGATCATGACCGACCCGGAGTTCGCGACCGCGACCTACATCGAGCCGCTGCTGCCGGACTCGGTGGCGCGCGTGATCGAGCGCGAGCGCCCCGATGCGCTGCTGCCGACGCTCGGCGGCGGCACCGCGCTCAACCTGGCCCGCGACCTGACCGACGACGGCACGCTCGAGCGCTACGGGGTCGAGCTGATCGGCGCGAACTACGACGCGATTCAGCGCGCCGAGGACCGCGACCTGTTCAAGGAGACGATGGCGAAGGCCGGGCTGCGCACCGCTCGCTCGGCGGCCGTCACGTCGGTGCAGGAGGCGCTCGACGCGCTGCCCGACATCGGCCTGCCGGCGATCGTCCGGCCGGGCTTCACGATGGGCGGCGAGGGCGGCGGCATCGCGCGCACCGAGGCCGAGTACCGGCAGGTCGTGGGCGAGGGGCTCGCGGCGAGTCCGATCGGCCAGGTGCTCGTCGAGGAGTCGGTGATCGGCTGGGGCGAGTTCGAGCTCGAGGTGATGCGCGACCACAACGACAACGTCGTGATCGTCTGCTCGATCGAGAACATCGACCCGATGGGCGTCCACACTGGGGACTCGGTCACGGTGGCGCCGCAGCAGACGCTGTCCGACCGCCAGTACCAGCTGCTGCGCGACCAGGCGATCGCCGTCATCCGGGCGGTCGGCGTCGAGACCGGCGGCTCGAACATCCAGTTCGCGGTCAACCGCGAGACCGACGAGATCGTCGTGATCGAGATGAACCCGCGCGTCTCGCGCTCGTCGGCGCTCGCCTCGAAGGCGACCGGCTTCCCGATCGCCAAGATCGCGGCCCGGCTCGCGGTCGGCTACGCACTCGAGGAGATCGACAACGACATCACGCGCGTCACGCCCGCGAGCTTTGAGCCGACGATCGACTACGTCGTGGTCAAGTGGCCGCGCTTCGCCTTCGAGAAGTTCCCGGGCGCCAACGGCTCGCTCTCCACCTACATGCAGTCTGTCGGCGAGGCGATGGCGATCGGCCGGACCTTCAAGCAGGCCTTCGTCAAGGCCATGCGCTCGCGCGAGATCGACGTCGTGCCGTCGCCGCCCGAGGACACCGACGTGCTGCTGACCGCGCTCGAGACCCCTGGCCACGACCGCTACGAGCTGCTGTTCGAGGCCGTGCGGCGCGGGATCAGCGACGACGAGCTCTGCGCCAGGACCAACATCGACCCGTGGTACATGGCGGAGATGACGGCGATCGCGCGCGGCGAGGACCCCGAGGCCGATCTCGTCCGCACCTTCAAGGCCGTCGACACCTGTGCGGCCGAGTTCGAGGCGGCGACGCCCTACTACTACTCGGGCTGGGAGCGGCCCGGCCGAGACGGCCCGCGCCACGAGGTGCGCCGGGGAGACAACGCCTCGGTCGTGATCCTCGGCTCTGGCCCGAACCGGATTGGCCAGGGGATCGAGTTCGACTACTGCTGCGTCCACGCCGCGATGACCGTGCGCCAGTCCGGCCGCGACGCGGTGATGGTCAACTGCAACCCCGAGACCGTCTCGACCGACTACGACACCTCCGACCGGCTCTACTTCGAGCCGCTGACGCTCGACGACGTGCTCGGCGTGATCGACATCGAGCAGCCAGAGGGGGTGATCGTGCAGTTCGGCGGCCAGACGCCGCTGAAGCTCGCACAGGGCTTGACGGACGCCGGCGTGAAGCTGCTCGGAACCCCGGTCGAGTCGATCCACCGCGCCGAGGACCGGCCGAGCTTCGGCGCGCTGCTCGAGGAGCTCGAGCTCAAGAGCCCGCCCTACGCGACGGCCGCCACGCCCGAGGAGGCGCTGACCGCGGCCGACCACGTCGGCTACCCGCTGCTCGTCCGCCCGAGCTACGTGCTCGGCGGCCGCGCGATGGAGATCTGCTACTCCCGCGAGGCCCTGGCGGACTACCTGCGACGTCATGCTCCGGCACGGCAAGCTGGAGCCGAGGGCGCCTTGAACCGGCCAGGCGCCGCGGAGGGGGGCTCCGGGGGGGCGGAGCCCCCCAGGGACATCTTCCTGGATCGCTTTCTGGAGGATGCGATCGAGGTAGACGTCGACGCGCTCTGCGACGGCGAGACGGCGCAGATCGGCGCGATCATGCAGCACGTTGAGGAGGCCGGCGTCCACTCGGGCGACTCCGCCTGCGTGATCCCGGCGATGTCGCTCGGGCCGGACATGCTGGCCCAGGTCGAGGACGCGACGCGCAGGATCGCGCTCAGCCTCGGCGTCGTCGGCCTGATCAACATCCAGTTCGCGGTCTTCGGCAACGACGAGCTCTACGTGATCGAGGCCAACCCGCGCGCGTCGCGCACCGTCCCGTTCGTCTCCAAGGCGGTCGGGGTCCCGCTGGCGAAGATCGCCTGTCGGCTGATGCTCGGCGAGCGGCTGGCGGACATGGATCTGCCGCTGCCCGCTCACCCAGGGCACGTCGCGGTCAAGGAGGCGGTCCTGCCGTTCGGCCGCTTCCCGCTCGCCGACGCCCGCCTCGGCCCGGAGATGAAGTCGACCGGCGAGGTGATGGGCATCGCCGCCGACTATCCCGCCGCCTTCGGCAAGGCCCAGGCCGCCGCCGGCGCCGAGCTGCCGAGGGGCGGGAGCGTCTTCATCAGCGTCACCGACGGTGACAAGTCGAGCGCCACACAGCTCGCCGCGTCGCTCCACGACCTCGGCTTCGAGGTGCTGGCGACGGGGGGGACCGCCCAGGCGATTCGCCGCATGGGCGTCCCGGTCGAGCGGATCCGCAAGCTCAGCGAAGGCTCGCCGAACGTCGTCGAGCGGATCGAGGCGGGCGAGGTCGACCTCGTGATCAACACGCCGACGGGCTCCGGCGCTCGCGCCGACGGCTACGAGATCCGTCGCGCCGCGATCGCTCGCGGCATCCCCTGCATCACGACGATGAGCGGCGCATCGGCGGCCCAGCGAGCGATCCGCTCCCGGCTCGCCGGTCAGGACGAGCCGGTCTCGCTCCAGGAGCTCCACGCCGCCACAGCACCGGACGACAAGTCCGCACGGCGGGCCGGGCAGGTCAGCCTGATGGGCAGCGGGGGCGGAGCCGCGGAGTGAGCGTGGCCGCCGAGCCCCGGACGCTCGCGCCCCCCGAGCGACGGATCGCCGAGGTGAAGCGCGTCGAGCGCATCGGCGCCTACGACCTGATCGTCGCGCGCGATCCGGTTGGGCCTGCCGACCCGCAGCCCGGCCAGTTCTACATGCTCGCCAGCGGCGAGCGCTGGGGCGGCGGCGACCGCGAGCGCCCCTACCTTCCACGCGCCTTTTCCTTCGCCCGCGTGCGCCGTCTGCCCGGTGGGCAGGGGGTCGACCTGTCGTTCCTGCTCGAGGACGTCGGCCCAGGCACGCAGCGGCTCGGCGAGCTCGCGGCGGGCGAGTCGCTGATGCTGCTCGGCCCGCTCGGCGTCGGCTTCGCGCGACCGTCGCAGGACCGGCGACCGCTGCTGGTCGGCGGCGGCATCGGGGTCGCGCCGATCCTCTGCTGGGACGACGAGCTGCGCGCCGACGGCGTGGAGGCTGCCGTGCTGCTGGGGTTCCGCTCAGCCGGACACGCCGCGGCCGCGGCGCTCTTCGGCGGCGCCCCCGACGTCTCGACCGACGACGGGTCGGCGGGCAGGCGCGCGCTCGTCACCGAGCCGCTGCGCGCCGAGCTCGAGCGCGATCCGCACGCGACCGTCTACGCCTGCGGGCCCGAGCCGATGCTCGATGCGGTGCGCGGGCTCTGCGCGAACCTCGGCGTCCCGGCGCAGCTTGCGCTCGAGGCCGGCATGGCCTGCGGCTACGGCGCCTGCTTCGGCTGCGTGGTGGCGACCGTCGACGGCTACGCGCGCGTCTGCGTCGACGGGCCTGTGTTCGCCGGGGAGGCGTTGGCGTGAGCGAGATCGACCTCTGCGGCGTCGGGCTGCGAGGACCGATCCTCAACGGCTCCGGCACCTTCGACGCGATCGCCGCGCGGCGCGCATTCGGCGACCTGCTGCTGGACCGCTTCCCCTTCGACTGCTTCGTCTCAAAGACGATCACGCTCCAGCCGCGCGAGGGCAACCCGCCGCCTCGATTGTGGGAGACCGCGAGTGGCCTGGTCAACTCGATCGGCCTGCCGAACAAGGGCGTGAGGCGCTTTCTCGAGCTCGACCTGCCGCTGCTCGCGGAGCTTCCCGTGCCGCTGTGCGTCTCGGTCATGGGCTTCAGCCACGAGGAGCTCGCCCGGCTCGTCGAGGAGATCGAGGCGCTCGACGAGATCTCGCTGATCGAGCTCAACCTCTCCTGTCCGAACGTCGAGACCGGCACGCTGGTCGGCGCCGACCCCGAGGAGACCGCAGCCGCTCTGACCGCGGCTAGGGCCTCGACCGACAAGCCGTTGATCGCGAAGCTCTCGCCGAGCGCCACCGACCCCGCCGCCGTCGCCGCGGCTGCCGAGCTTGCGGGCGCGGACGCAATCTCGTTGATCAACACGCTCAAGGGCATGCCGTTGCACCCCACGACGCGTGAGCCGTGGCTCGGCGGCCGCACCGGGGGCCTGTCGGGTCCCGCGGTGAGGGTCGTGGCGCTGGAGCAGGTGGCGTCGGTAGCGGCGCGGGTCGACGTGCCGGTGATCGGGATGGGCGGCATCTCCTGCGGTCGCGATGCTGCCGACCTGCTCGCGGCCGGCGCCTCGGCTGTAGCAGTTGGCACAGAGAACTTCCGTGATCCCGCCGCGGGCCGGCGGATCGCCGCCGAGCTCGCCGCGTTCGAGCAGAAAGTCCCTGCAAAGTAACTCCAAAGGGTCAAGGAAGCCCAAGCTTCCTGAAGCTCAAGTCGAGATAGAGGTGAATTCACCCCAAAAAGGCACTCTCGGGCCGCCGTGGCCACGATCCGTCTGTATAGTCGCCGCCCATGCCGGTTGCGCCCGAATCGCTCGCCCAGACCCAGGCCAAGGGCGGCAGCGACTCCAGGAACGGGCAGGCCGGCATCACCCCGGAGCGCTCCCTGACCCAGCGCATGGATGCGCTCAAGCGCGCCAACGAGATCCGCACCGAGCGGGCCCGCCTGAAGCGCGATCTGAAGGCCGGACGGATCCAGATCCACGGCCTGCTGCTCGACCCGCCCGACTACCTCACGACGGCGAAAGTCTTCGATCTCCTGCTCGCCGTCCCGAAGTACGGCCGCGTCAAGGTGAACCGGATTCTCACCCACTGCCGCATCTCGCCGAGCAAGACGATCGGCGGCCTCTCGGAGCGCCAGCGCAACGAGCTGGTCTCCTACCTCAGGCGCTAGCCGAAAGCCAGTCGTGGACACACCGGTCCTCGTGATCACCGGCCCATCGGGCGTCGGCAAGGGGACGTTGATCCGCCGCCTGCTCGAGGACTTTCCAGGCGCCGAGCTGTCGGTCTCGGCGACCACGCGCGACCCCCGCAACGGCGAGGTGAAAGGGCGCGACTACCACTTCCTGGCACCCGAGGAGTTCGACGACCGGGTCGCACGCGGCGAGTTCGTGGAGCATGCCGAGTACGCCGGCAACCGCTACGGGACCTTGCGCAGCGAGCTCCAGCGGCCGGCACGGTTGATCGTGCTCGAGATCGATCTCCAAGGCGCACGGCAGGTCCGTCATGCGATGCCGGAGGCCGAGCAGGTCTTCATCGCTCCGCCGCGCGACGACCTCGGCGAGCTCGAGCGACGACTGCGCGCGCGAGGGGCGGAGAGCCCCGAGCAGATCGAGCGCCGGTTGGCCGTCGCACGCGAGGAGCTCGCGGCCCAGGACGAGTTCCATCACAGGATCGTCAACGACGACGCCGAAGAGGCCACGCGGGAGTTGATCGGCCTCGCCGCTACCATCTGTGCCCCCGAAGTCAGGAACGAATCTTGATCAATCCCCGTCTGGACACGCTGCTGGAGCACGTCGACTCGCACTACGCGTGCGTTCTCGTCGCGGCGAAGCGTGCCCGTCAGATCAACAGCTACTACCACAACCTCGGTGAGGGAACCTTCGACGAGTACCCGCCGCCGATGGTCGAGACGGGGTCCAAGAACTATCTCGGGATCGCGCTCGAGGAGATCGCGCAGGGCAAGATCAAGTACCGCTACCGGGACTAGCGTCCCACCGGCGGGAAGGCCGACCAGATGGCCCGCCTACTGCTCGGAGTGTCTGGAGGGATCGCGGCCTACAAGGCCGTCGAGCTCGTGCGGCTGGCGACGAAGGCCGGCCATGCGGTGCGCGTCGTACAGACGCCGACGAGCCTGCGGTTCGTCGGCAGGGCGACCTTCGAGGCGGTGACCGGCGCTCCGGTGCTGGTCGACGAGTTCGAGGAGGATCCGGCACGCGGCGCATTTCCCGGCGACCCGGCGCCAGACCACGAGCCGATCTCCCACCTCGAGCTGGTGCGCAACTGCGACGCCTACGTCGTCGCGCCGGCCTCGGCCAACACGCTCGCGAAGCTGGCGGCGGGCCAGGCCGACAACCTGCTGACCAGTGCAGCGCTGGCGTGTACCGCCCCGCTCGTCGTCGCGCCGGCGATGAACGGCGCGATGTGGGCCCATCCCGCGACCGAGGCCAACGTAGACGTGCTGCGCACGCGCGGCGCCGCCGTCGTCGAGCCGGCGACCGGAGAGCTCGCGTCGAAGGGGGAGTGGGGGACCGGCCGGCTCGCCGAGCCGGTCGACATCCTGGCCGCGGTCGAGCGCACGATCGCCCAGCCGGCGCTGGACGACGGCGAGCTGCGCGGGCTGCGCGTGCTGATCACCGCCGGCGGCACGCGCGAGCCGATCGACGCGGTGCGTTACGTCGGCAACCGGTCGTCGGGACGGATGGGCGTGGCGCTCGCCGGCGAGGCGACGCGGCGTGGCGCGCACGTGACGCTGATCGGCGCGAACCTCGCGGTCGAGCCGCCGCCCGGCGTGCACCTTGTGGAGGTCGCCACGGCGGCCGAGCTGGAGCAGGCTACGCGCGCCGAGTTCGCTCGCGCCGACGTGTTGCTGATGGCCGCCGCGGTCGCCGACTTCCGGCCCGCCGTAGCGGCCGACGGCAAGATCAAGAAGGACGAACGTGACGACCTGACGATTCATCTCGAGCCCACCGTCGACGTCCTCGCGGCGGTGGCGCAGGAGCGACGGCCGGGACAGACGCTCGTCGGCTTCGCCGCCGAGCATGGGGACGGCGCGCTCGACAACGCACACGCCAAGCTGGAGCGCAAGCGGCTCGACGCGATCGTCCTCAACGACGTCTCGCTGCCGGGCATCGGCTTCGATAGCCCCGACAACGAGGTCACCGTGCTCACTGCGGGCGCCGAGCGGGTGATCCCACGCGCCTCGAAGCTCTCCGTCGCGTCCGCCATACTCGATTGCGTCGAGTCGCTCAGGAAGACGCAAAGCGAGGTGAGCCAGTGAGCGAGACGCCAGAGGAGCGCGGCGAGCGCGTCTACGACCTGTACAAGCGCGGCAGCGACCTGCTCGAACGCGGCGACTTCGCGGCGGCCGCCATCCCGCTCGAGCGTGCACGCCAGCTCGAGCCGGACAAGACCTCGATCCGCGAGGCGCTGGGTCGTGCCTACTTCCGCTCCGGCCGCTTCGGTCCCGCGGCCGAGGAGTTCGAGGCGGTCGTCGAGCGCGCCCCCGTGAACGACTTCGCGCACTTCTGCCTCGGCAAGGCGCTCGTGAAGACCGGTCGCCTGCGCGAGGCCCGGCGCCACGCGACGCTGGCCGCCGGGATGCGCCCGGACCGCGCCGACTACCGCAACCTGCGCGACCGGCTCAGCCCGGGCTGAGCCACCCGCCTTGCGGCTCGGGCGGCTCGCGCTTGGCGCGCTGGAAGTCGCGCACGGCGATCGCTCCCTCGACGACGAGGCCGAGCAGGCGGTCGAGCGCGACCTCGTCGATGGCCGTCGCCGGCAGGTCGCCGTGGACCCAGATCTCCTGCGCCTGGTTCGCACTGAAGCGCGCCATCCGCGTCGAGCGGTTCCACCAGAGCAGCATCCACGGGTCGACGTGCTGTGGGTCGGTCAGAGCATGCGCCTTGACAGTCAATAGGCCGTCGGCGATGCGCAGCCCGACGTCCAAGGGCCAGCCGCCTGCCTGCTCGGCGGCGAGCGTGAGGCCCCACTCGCCGTGGGCGATCCGCCTGCGCTCGCCGGGAAGCGCTGCGATGTAGGCGTCTATGACCTCGACTGCCGCGGGCACCTGCGAGACACTAGGGGCCGGCGCTCGCCGGCGTCCACAACGGCGCGCTGAGCCCGTCTATACTGGTCCGCTGCTAGGACTTTCAGACGTACTGCGACCTCCGGTCGCGCCTGGAGGTGGGCTTCGCAGCCCACCTTTTTTTCGACCTGATGACGACCAACACAGACCAGCTCCACAGCGACATCGAGGCCCGCCTGGCGGGTCCGCTGCCGCTCGTCGAGCTGTTGTCGTGCGAGCGTATCGGCGCCGACCGCCTGCGCCTGACGATCGACCATCCGGATGGCGTCGACCTCGGGCTCTGCGAGCGCGTCACCCACGAGCTGGCGGAGCTGCTCGTCGACTACGGGCTCGAGGTCTCCTCGCCCGGCCCCGAGCGCCCGCTGGTCAAGCCTGACCACTTCCGTCGCTTCCTCGGCCGCCGGGCGCGCGTGCGGACCCGCGAGCCGCGCGACGGCCACCGCAACTTCACCGGCGAGCTTGTCGGCGCCTCGGACGCCGAGGTCACCGTCGCCGCCGGGACGGGAGTGGTCACGATCCCGTACGCCGAGATCGCGCGCAGCCATCTGGTCGAGGGCGCCGGCGCGGCTGGCGATCGAACCGACGACGACACGGGAATGGAGGCAACGGGATGAGCAAGGAGATCGTCGAGGCGATCGGGGCGCTTGGCCAGGAGAAGGGCATCGCCACTGACACGCTGATGGACGCGCTCGCCGATGCGCTGCTCTCGGCCTACAAGAAGAGCCCCGGTTCGGCCAAGTACGCCCGCGTCGACATCGACCACGACAGCGGCGACTTCACGGTCTATGAGCTGATCCTGCCGCCCGAGCTCGAGGAGCGGCTGCTCGCCGAGGCCGAGGAGGCCCAGGAGGAGCCCGAGATCGATCCCGAGACCGGCGAGCTGCGCGAGCCCGAGGAGCCGGAGCTCGACCCCGACGTCCTTGCCGAGTACAGCGATCAGATCGAGGAGCGTGACGTCACGCCGAGCGACTTCGGCCGGATCGCCGCCCAGACCGCCAAGCAGGTGATCCTCCAGCGCGTGCGCGAGGCCGAGCGCGACATGATGTTCGACGAGTACCAGGACCGCGTCGGCGAGCTGATCACCGGCCTCGTGCAGCAGTCCGACTCGCGCTACACGCTCGTCCAGCTGCGCGAGCGCGTCGAGGCGCTGCTGCCGCGCTCC
>DATABV010000092.1:0-6375 GCA_036259395.1 Thermoleophilaceae bacterium
CGGCCGCGCGAGGACCCAGAACCTGCCTGGGATGCCGGCCGGTGCGGGCCGGGCCGGCGCCGAGATCGTCCTGCCGCCGGAGCTCACCTCGACGGCGTCGGCGCGCGCGGGCGCGCGTCCGAACATGATCAGCCCGCTCACCTTGCCGGTGGCGCGATAGAGGCGGGACTGGCCGCGCGTGAAGCCCGGGGTCCGCCGTTGAATGCCGCAGTAGCCGCTTCGCGCATTGACCTGCGCACGATCGAGCAGCCGCAGCTCGATGCAGGGCAGTCCCTCCGGCGAGTACACGTCGCCGTCGGCGGACAGACGCCTGCTCTCGTAGGCCAGCAGCTGCCAGCGCCCGGCAGCAGGGGTCGATCCGGTGGCGACGACTGTGCGCGCCGACGGCCCGGCGAAGCGGTGCGAGACGTCGAGCGTGCCACCGGCCCGGTCGCGCCGGTCGCGCCAGTGCAGCTCGGCGTCGCGAAGGCGAGTCGGCGCGGTCAAGAGCCAGTAGCGCCGCGAAGCGTCCACGCCGGAGTGCGTTTGCACGGAGACCCGCACGCCGCCATCGCCGCTCAGCTCGACGGTGCGGGCGGCAGCCGGCGCGGTGCCGAACAGGATCACCTCGCCACGCGCCATCGCCGCCGCACGGCGGCCGTGGCCGAACTCGGAGAACGGCATCAGGCCCCCGCAGTAGCCGCTGACCGCCGGCCCGGGCGCCCGCCGCGCAGCTCGCTCGAGCAGCGTCAGCTTCAAACAGTCCGCCTTCTGCGCCGTGCTGAAGCCCGTCATCCGCCAGCGGCCGACCTCCTCGTCGACGCCGCTGACCAGGACGGTCTCCTTGACGACAGGCCGCTCGTCGCCGCTGAAGCCATCGCCCGGGATCACCGAGCCGACCGACACCAGCCCGGTGGCCGCCGCGGCCGCCGTCGCGCCGACCAGCAGTGCCGGCACTGCGAGCGCGACGGTCCGGCGGCCGCGCCGCCGGCGACGTCGAGATCGCGCCACCCGCTCGGTCACCGGCGCGAGCTCCGCGTCGGTCGGCTCGAGCCGGCGTGCTGGCGCCAGAGCGGTGTACAGCCAGCTGTCGTCGTCTGTGGTCATCGGGCGTCTCCGATCGCGGTCTGGGGTGCCAGCTCGGCGAGCTGCGGGTCGCTGCGCAGCGCGGCCCGGCCGCGTGACAGCAGGGCGTGGGCGGTGCCCACCCTGCAGCCGAGCGCCTGGGCGATCTGCTCGTCCGAGAGGTCGTGGACATAGCGGAGCGCGAGGGCGAGCCGCTGGCGCGCCGGCAGCCTGGCCAGGCCAGCGGCCAGGGCACCGCGCGACGTGAGCAGCGCCGCCCGGTCCGGCCCCTCCGGGGCCGTCGGCTCGTCAGCCTGGCCGATCAGCGCCAACGGCAGCTCGACCGCGCGCGCCCGCCCCCGGCGGCGCAGCAGGCGCATCGCGTGGCGCACCGTTATCCGGTGGACCCAGGCGTCGAGCGCCGCCGGTTCGCGCAGCTTCGCGACCGACCCGAGCACGTCGATCGCGACCTCCTGAGCGACGTCTGCCGCCTCGTCACGGCTTCCGACGATCACGGCGGCGGTGCGCAGCGCCAGTCGCGATGCGTGACGGGCCAGCGCCTCTGCCGCAGCGGAATCCCCCGCAGCGAAGCGGCGCAGCTCGTCGGAGAGGTCGGGCGGCGTGGACATCGTGGCGACTCGAATCCCTAGTGCGCCGAGCCACCGGGAAACCTTGCACGCGCGTGCCCACGGTTCGGAGTGTCTCCGGCCGGGTACCTCGCTGAGGACCGCCTCACCGAGGCCCCCGACCGGAGGAGACTCACATGTACATCGGAATCGGCACCGCGATCATCATCGTCATCCTGCTGATCATCCTGCTCTGACGGGCTCCACCTGGGCTGGCGCCTCGACCGCGGCCGCGGGACCGCGGCGGGCGATCAGCAGGGCGGCGGCGACCGCTCCGGCCGCCGCCAGGCCGGCGCCGACCCACAGCGCGTCGTGCAGGCCGGCGACATAGTCGGCCGGCGAGCCGTCGCCGAAGGCCGCGCCCGCGGGGACGAGCGCTCCGAGCCCGGCCACGCCGACGGCGATCCCCGCCTGGCGGAACGTGTCGTTGACGCCGGCGGCCAGGCCGCTCTGCTCGTCCGGCACGCCGGCCAGGGCGACCGCGATCACGGCGGGGTTGAACAGCCCGGTTCCGATCATGCCGACGACCAGGCCGGGCAGCATCACCGCCCATGACGAGTCGACGTCGGCGACCGTGATCATCGCCATGCCGACGGCGACCAGCGCGAGCCCGGCCGAGACGAGCACACCCGGACCGACCTTCTCGGAGAGGTCCGCCGTCGCCCCCGACACCACGAGCATCACGATCGTGCTCGGAACGTAGACGAGTCCGGCCTCGACCGGCGATAGGCCGAGGATCTGCTGCAGGTAGAGCGTCGCGTAGATGAAGACCGCGAAGAACGACCCCGAGATCGCGAACGCGCCGATCTGCGCGCCGCTGAAGGCACGGTCACGGAACAGGCCGAGCGGGAGCATCGGCTCGCGGACGCGGCTCTCGATCGTCAGGAACGCTCCGAGCAGCAGCGCCGCCCCGCTCAGCTCGGCGACGATCGGCAGGCTCGTCCAGCCGTCCTCGTTGCCGCGCAGCAGCGCGAGCACCAGCAGCGACAGCCCGCCGGTCAGCGTCACCAGGCCGCCCCAGTCGATCCGTCGCGCGGCCGGGTCGCGTGACTCCTCGACGCAACGCAGCGTGATCCAGAGGCAGACGAGCCCGATCGGGATGTTGATCAGGAAGACCCACTGCCAGTCGAAGGCGCTGGTCAAGGCGCCGCCGACGAGCGGGCCGACCGCAAACGAGCCGGCGATCGTCGCCCCGTAGACGGCGAGTGCGCCCGCGCGCTCGCGCTGGTCGGGATAGGCGTTGGCGAGCAGCGACAGCGAGACCGCGAACAGGATCGCCCCGCCGAGGCCCTGCACGGCGCGGGCGCTGTTGAGCACCTCGATGCTGCCGGCCAGCGCGCAGGCCAGCGACGCGACCGTGAAGACGACCAGCCCGACGGCGAAGACGCGCCGGCGGCCGAGCCGGTCGGCGAGCGCGCCGGCCGTCAGGACGGTGCTGGCCAGCGCCAGCGTGTACGAGTCGACGACCCACTGCAGCCCGCCGAGGCCCGTGTCGAGGTCCTCCGCGATCCGCGGTAGCGCGGTGTTGACCACGGCGATGTCGAGCATCAGCATCGCCGTCGCGGCCGAGACCACCGCCAGGGTCCAGCGCTTGACGTTCATGGTTCCTCCTTGGACGAAGTTCATGTCCAGGCGAGGATCGGTCCGCGAGCGGTCCCGCACATCGAGGGTGACCCCAATCCCGCACCCCAGACTTCGCCCTCCCGACCCCTAGGAGCTGGCTCTAGCGAACCCCGACGTCGTCGACGGCGGCCGTGTAGGCGACTCGCTGGCAGGCGCGCTGCTCGCTCGAGCGCAGGATCGCGTCGCAGACCTCGGCTGCGCGGTAGCCGTCCTCGAACGTCGCCCCGTACGGTGCCACCTCGTCCTCGCCGGCGATCGCTCGCAGGAGGTGGTGGATCTCATGGACGAACGTGTCGCCCCAGCCGATCACGTGCCCAGGCGGCCACCAGTGCTCGAGGTAGGGGTGGCCCGGATCGGTGACCAGCACGCGGCGGAAGCCCTGCGCGCGCTCGCCCGGGCGCGAGTCGTCGAGGTGGACCCACAGCTCGTTCATCCGCTCGAGCTCGAAGGCCAGCGTGCCGCGCGTGCCGCTGACCTCGAAGCCGAGCGCGTTGCGGCGGCCGTGGCAGAGACGCGAGGCCGAGATCGATCCGCCCGCGCCACCCTCGAACTCGAGCATCGCGTCGACGGTGTCGTCGACGTCGACCAGCCCACCGGGACGCTCGGGAACGACCGTCCGAACGTGCCCCTCGACGGCGGCGATCTCGCCGACCAGGAAGCGCGCGAGGTCGATCAGGTGGGCGCCGATGTCACCGAGCGCGCCCGAGCCGGCGCGCTGGCGGTCGAGCCGCCAGACGTAGGGCGAATCCGGGTTGGCGAGCCAGTCCTGGAAGTAGGTGCCGCGGAAGCTGTGGATCTCGCCGAGCTCGCCGCCCTCGATCAGCTCGCGCGCGAGCCGCACCGCCGGGACGAAGCGGTAGTTGAAGCCGCACATGTGCACAACGCCGGCAGCGGCCGCCGCCCGCCAGAGCTCATGGCTCTCGGGCGCTGTGCGGCCGAGCGGCTTCTCGCAGAGCACGTGCTTGCCGGCGCGCAGCGCGGCGAGCGTCGGCTCGGCGTGCAGGTCGTTCGGGCCGGCGTTGAGGAACAGCTCGATCGCCGGGTCCTCCATCAGCACGCGCCAGTCGGTCGTCGCGCGCTCGAAGCGGTAGCGCCGCGCGGCCTCGGCCACCGCCTCGGGGCGCCAGCCGACGACCTCGACGAGCCGCGGCGCGAGCGGCGGCGGCCACCCCATGTATGCCACCGTCCGCAGGGCGTGAGCGTGCGCCTTGCCAACGAAGCCGTGCCCGAGCATCCCGACGCCGAGGCTCGGAACCGCGACTTCGCCCTCGGGACCGCGTGAGTTCACCCACGGCCAATGTGCCCGCCGAGCGGATAGGTAACCCTCGACCGCGAGAACGAAAAAGCCCCCCGGCCAAATTGGAGGGAGGGCCGGGGGGCGGCTCACCTAGGTGAGCACCTACATGGTACACCAAATTACAGAAAACCAAACCATCGTGAGAACACGCTCAGGCTGTAGATCCCACACGGCTGGGCTGGAACCGTCTCAGGCCGATGGCCGAGCAGTCGCCCCTACTCCTCGGCCTCGGCAACGCCCTGCGCGAGGCGCGCGCCGAGACCCGCATATCCCAGGAGGAGCTGGGCCTGCGTACCGGCGTGCACCGCAACTACATCGGCGGCATTGAGCGGGGCGAGCGAAACCCCTCGGTGACGACGATCGCCACGCTCGCCGAGGCGCTCGGCATGAAGCTGTCCGAGCTCTTCGAGCGCGCCGGCAGCTAGCGACGCCGGCCCCGCACCAGATGGCGCGGGGCCGGAAATTCGCTCGACACGGCTCTACGGCACGAGCGCCATGTTCGGCTCGCCCTGCACGTTGAGCCCGTTGCTCGCCCTCACGCAGCGGCCGCCGACCGGCGAACCGCCGTTGTAGGCCAGTCGCAGGCAGTTGCGCATTGCCTTCTGACCCCAGTAGCTGGCATGCATGCTCTCCTGGATCTGGTACGGACCGAACACCGTCGTGACGGTCCTGACCTGCGCCACCCACTCGGTGTTGTCGACCGCGCCGGGACTGGTCCAGTTCGCGATCCCCTCCTCCTCGAGCAGGCCGACGGTGTTCTCGCACAGCCGCCGCCCGTTGAGCGCCGTCTGCATGTCGATCACCGCCGTGTTCGTCAGGCCGCTCGTCGCGAGCGCGTTGCGCATCGTGTTGTTGAGCGCGTTGACGACCGTGTCGTTGGCCCAGTCGGCGTCGCGGTTCCAGGTGCCGCAACCGCCGATGCTCTGGCGCGTCCAGCCCGACTCCGGGTAGCGGATCTGGGCGCCACGCGGCAGCGGCGACCAGTAGGTCTGGCCGAGGATCTTGTACTGCGACGGCGAGTAGCCGGCATTGCTCATCGCCTGGGCGACGCGCAGCAGCGCGTCCCGCACCTCGGTCGTCCGCGCGGCCTGCGCCGACGGGGTGAACTTCGAGACCATGTCGGAGTCGTCGGAGCAGTAGTTCTTCCACCACGACGGCGAAGTCAGCCAGTTGGTGATGCAGCGCTGGACGATGTCGGCGAAGCCGTAGTTATTGGCGCCGATCATCACCACGACCGCCTTGACGTTGTGCGTCGCCGCGTACTCCTGCAGCCGCAGCGCCTGGCCCTTGCGGCCAGAGGCGTCGCTGTAGAAGTCGATCCCGGGCTTGAAGTCCTCGCCCGAGGCCGTCCCCGACGTGTACGTCCGCGCCCCGGAGCACGCCAGGTTGGCGCTCGCCACGCCACCGCCGATGTGCGCCTGCGCGCTCTGCGACCGGTGACAGCCCGGGATCGACTCCGCTCCCGGCACGTCGTGGTACGCGGCCGGTCCGAGCGCGTCGACGTTCGACGAAGACCCGTTCGTGTTGCCGGCCCAGCGACCGGCCTCGCCCGAGATCGCCGAGTCGCCGAGCGTCACGACCGTCGGCGTGCCGACTCCCGGCCCGTCGGCCGTTGCCGCGGCCGGCAGCGCCGCCGCCAGCGCGGCCACCGCAAAGCCGAAGAGCGCACGCTTTCCGCGCGCGCGGCTTGCCTCCACCATCTCGAACCCCTCCCGTTGGTTGCGCGCCGAACCCCTTCGACGCGCGGCGAGTATCTCAGGGATGAGAAACACTGACGTCTCTGAG
>DATABV010000093.1:0-14417 GCA_036259395.1 Thermoleophilaceae bacterium
GCCGCGGGGGTTGAGACGACGGCGCTCACGGGCGTCGGGGTCGGGTCGCCCGGCGAGATCGACGCCGCCGCGGGAACCGTTACCCAGGCGCGCAACCTGCCGGATTGGGAGGGCTCGTATCCGCTCGCCGCGGAGCTGAGCGACCTGCTCGGAGCGCCCGTCGCCCTCGGCAACGACGTCACGGTCGCGACCGCGGCCGAGGCCGAGCTCGGCGCGGGCCGCGGCTTCGGGTCGCTGCTCGGCGTCTTCTGGGGGACGGGGGTCGGCGGAGGGATCGTCCTCGACGGGCGGCCGTGGGTCGGTCGCGGGGCGGCTGGCGAGCTCGGCCACGTCGTCGTGCGGATCGGCGGCCGCCGCTGTCCGTGCGGGCGCCGCGGCTGCCTCGAGGCCTATGCCGGGCGCGGCTCGATGGAGGCGCGTGCGCGCGAGCTGGCCGGCGAAGGGCGTGCGACGAAGCTCTTCGAGCTGATGGAGAAGCACGGGCGCGACCGCCTGACGAGCGGGATCTGGGCACGGGCGCTCGAGCGCGACGATGCGCTGGCGCACGAGATCGTCGGCGAGGCTGTCGAGGCGCTCGGCGCCGGTGTGGCGTCGGCGGTCAACCTGCTCGACGTGGAGGCGGTGATCCTCGGCGGCGGGCTCGGCACCAAGCTCGGCGAGCCCTACCGCGAGCACGTCAAGGCGGCGATGCTGCCGCACTTGTTCGGCGACGACGACCCGCCCGCGGTCCGCCTGGCCGAGCTCGGCGACCTCGGCGGGGCGATCGGCGCGGCGCTGCTCGCCCGCCCGCAAGGCGGCGGAGCGCCGAATGGCTGAGCCCGCGGCGGCCGGGCCGCTCCTCGGGATCGACGTCGGCGGCACGAAGGTCGCGGCGGCCGTCGTCGACGGGCTGCGGATCGTCGAGCGGGTCGAGCGGCCGACCGAGACCGCGAGTACCGAGGCGCTGCTCGACGAGATTGGGGCCGTGGCTCGTGAGGCCATCGCGAAGGCGGGCGGGGTCAAGCCGCGCGCCGCCGGAGCGGGAATTCCCTCGCAGATCGACGCCGCGAGCGGCACCGCGCTGGCCAGTGTGAACATCCCGCTGAGCGGCGTTCCGGTGCGCGCGGAGCTGGGCAAGCGGTTGGGAGTGCCGGTCTTCGTCGACAACGACGCCAACTGCGCCGCCCTCGCGGAGGCCCGGCTCGTTCCCGATCCGCCCGCCGACGAGTTGGTGATGCTGACGCTCGGGACCGGCGTCGGCGGCGGGATCGTGATCGACGGGCGGATCTTCCGCGGTGCGACTGGGCTGGGCGCGGAGCTCGGCCACATCGTGGTCGACGGGCGCGAGCAGGCGCCCGCCGAGCCGGGGGCCTTCCCGCGCCCCGGATCGCTGGAGTGGCACTGCAGCGGACGCGGGCTGGAGCGCGAGGCGACCGGCTGCGCCGAGCGCCACCCCGACGGTGAGCTCGGCCGCCGCCTCGCCGCGCGCGGCCGCGTCTCCGGTCGCGACGCCGTCGCCGCCGCGCGTGCCGGCGACGAGCGCGCACTCGACCTGATGGCCGCGTACGGCCGCTGGCTGGGAATCGGTATCGCCACGGTGGTGAACGTCTTTGAGCCGCAGCGCGTCGTGATCGGCGGTGGGATCTCCGAGGCGGCCGAGCTGTTCCTCGACGTCGCCGTCGCCGAGGCCGCGCGCTGGGCGCTGCCCGCGCTCTGGGAGCGGACGACCGTCGGCCTCGCGCGCGGCGGTGCCGACGCGGGCGCGATCGGCGCCGCGCTGCTCGCCGCTCACGAGCTCGAGCGCAAGGGACATACTGCGAGGTGAACGTGCAAAGAGCGAGCGACAGGGGAGTTGGATGACCGCCACGACGATCGACCGCGAGGCTCTCGACAAGCTCTGCGTCGACACGATCCGGACCCTGTCGATCGACATGGTCCAGAAGGCGAACTCCGGTCATCCCGGCGCGCCGATGGCGCTCGCGCCCGTCGCCTACCAGCTCTACACGCGCACGCTCAAGCACAACCCCGCGAACCCGAGCTGGTTCGACCGCGACCGCTTCGTGCTCTCAGCGGGTCACGCCTCCGCGCTGCTCTACTCGATCCTGCACCTGACCGGCTACGGGATCTCGATGGACGACCTGAAGCGGTTCCGCCAGATCCTCAGCCCGACCGCCGGCCACCCCGAGCACGAGGCAGAGGGCACGCCCGGCGTCGAGGTGACCACCGGCCCGCTCGGCCAGGGCGTGGCGAACGCCGTCGGCTTCGCGCTCGCCGAGCGGATGCTCGCCGCGCGCTACAACCGGCCCGGCCACACGGTGATCGACCACCACACCTACGCGATCGCCAGCGATGGCGACCTCCAGGAGGGCATCTCGGCGGAGGCGAGCTCGCTCGCCGGACATCTCGGCCTCGGGCGACTGATCGTCTTCTACGACAGCAACCACATCCAGCTCGCCGGCTCGACCGAGATGGCGTTCAGCGAGAACGTCCACCTGCGCTACGAGGCCTACGGGTGGCACACGATCGAGATGGGCGATGACCTCACGCTCGAGGGCATCGCGGCGGCGATCGAGGAGGCGAAGGCGGTCGAGGACCGTCCATCGCTGATCGTCCTGCACACCCACATCGGCTACGGCTCGCCGAACAAGCAGGACACCCACTCGGCGCACGGCTCGCCGCTCGGCGAGGACGAGGTGCGGCTGACGAAGGAGGCCTACGGCTGGGACCCCGACGCCCACTTCCTCGTCCCGGACGAGGCGCGCGAGCACTTCCTCGCGGCGGTCGACCGCGGTCGCGACGCCGAGGCGGACTGGCAGCGCCGGCTCGACTCCTACCGCGACGAGCACCCAGACGTCTGCGCGGAGCTGGAGCTAGTGATGGCGGGCAAGCTGCCCAACGGCTGGGACGCCGAGGTCCCGCGCTTCGACGCGGGCGGTGACCCGATCGCGACGCGCAAGGCATCGGCGAAGGTGATCCAGTGGGCGGCGGCGCAGGTGCCGCAGCTGGTCAGCGGGTCGGCGGACCTCGAGCCCTCGACACTGACCGAGATCGAGGACGGCGGCTCGGTCGCGCGCGGCGAGTCCGAGGGCCGCAACGTCCACTACGGCGTCCGCGAGCACGCGATGGGCGGGATCGTCAACGGGCTCAACCTGCACATGGTGCGCGCCTTCGGCTCGACCTTCTTCAACTTCCTCGACTACCAGAAGGCGTCGCTGCGACTGGCGGCCCTGATGCGGCTGCCGGCGCTCTACCTCTTCACGCACGACTCGATCGGCCTCGGCGAGGACGGGCCGACCCACCAGCCGATCGAGCAGCTCGCCCACCTGCGTGCGACGCCGTTCGTCTACGCCGTCCGGCCGGCCGACGCCAACGAGACGGCGCTCGCCTGGCGCTTCGCGCTGCGCGAGGAGCGCGGGCCGTGCGTGCTGGTGCTGACCCGCCAGGGGCTGCCGATCATCGACCCCGAGCTGATCCCCGACGACGCTATCGAGCGCGGCGCCTACGTGCTGCGCGACGCCGCCGCAGGCGCGGAGCCGCGGCTGATCCTGATCGGCACCGGCTCCGAGGTCGCGCTCTGCCTCGAGGCCGCCGAGCGGCTCGAGGCCGGCGGGATCGCGACGCGCGTCGTCAGCATGCCCTGCTTCGACAGCTTCGGCGAGCAGGACGAGGCCTACCGCGACAGCGTGCTGCCGCCGAGCTGCCGCGCGCGCGTCTCGGTCGAGGCGGGGGCGACCCTCGGCTGGGACCGCTGGATCGGCGAGGCCGGCGAGGCCGTCGGGATGACCGGTTTCGGCGCCTCCGGACCGGCTAAGGACCTGTTCGAGCACTTCGGCTTCACGCCCGAGAACGTCGCCGATACCGGCCGGCGGGTCGTCGAGCGCGTCGAGGCCGGCTAGAGAGACCCACCGAGGAGACCGACATGGACGCCACCACTGCACAGAACGAGCGGCTCGCGAAGCTCACCGAGGCTGGCGTCAGCGTCTGGCTCGACCAGATCCGTCGCTCGCTGATCGAGTCGGGCGAGCTCGCACGGCTGCGCGACGAGCTGTCACTGCGTGGCGAGACGTCGAACCCGGCGATCTTCGAGAAGGCGATCCTCGGCTCCGACGAGTACGACGAGGACATCGCGCGGCTCGCCCGCGAGGGCAAGAGCGCGACCGACATCTACCTCGACATCGCGGTGCGCGACGTCCAGGCGGCGTGCGACGTGCTGCGCCCGGTCTGGGAGGACGCGGGCGGCGCCGACGGATTCGTGTCGCTCGAGGTCGAGCCGTCGCTCGCCCACGACACCGACGCGACGCTCGCGTCCGCACGCGAGCTCTGGCGGCGGGTCGACCGGCCGAACGTGATGATCAAGATTCCGGGCACCGAGGAGGGCATCCCGGCGATCGAGCAGGCGACCGCCGACGGCATCAACGTCAACGTGACGCTGCTGTTCAAGGTCGAGTCCTACGAGGCGATCGCCGAGGCCTACGTGCGCGGCATGGAGCGCCGGCTGGAGGCCGGAGAGTCGCTTGACGTGCACTCGGTCGCGAGCTTCTTCGTCTCGCGCGTCGACACCGAGGTCGACAAGCGGCTAGCCAAGCTCGGCCGCGAGGACCTGCGTGGCCAGGCGGCGATCGCCAACGCCCAGGCGGCCTACAAGAGCTTCAAGCGGATCTTCCACGGCGAGCGCTACGCGAAGCTGCGCGCGGCCGGGGCACCGCTGCAGCGGCCGTTGTGGGCCTCGACGGGAGTCAAGGACCCCGCCTACGCCGAGACCAAGTACGTCGACGGGCTGGTCGCACCGACGACCGTCAACACGATGCCGATGCAGACGCTGCTCGCGGTCGCCGAGCGCTCGGAGATCGATCCCGGCTCGGCCGAGCGCGACCCGGATCCGGTGCTTGACGCGCTCAAGGAGGCCGGGATCGACATGCCCGACGTCACCGACACGCTGCTGCGCGACGGCATCGACAAGTTCGTCGACCCTTTCGACAAGCTGATCACCGGCATCGAGTCGATCCGCGAGGCCGCGCTGACCGGCCGCCCGAAGGCGATCGAGTCGTCGCTGCCCGAGGACCTCGAGGGGCCGATCGCCGACCGCGCGAAGCTCGCCGAGCACGAGAACGTCGCGCGTCGACTGTGGGCCAAGGATGAGTCGCTCTGGGGCGGCCCGGGCATTCCGGAGATCGCTGACCGGCTCGGCTGGCTGACCGTCTCCGACGAGCTGCTCGAGCAGGTCGGCGACCTGCGCGAGTTCGTCGAGGGGGTCAGGGCCGACGGGTTCACCGACGCCGTGCTGCTCGGGATGGGCGGCTCCAGCCTCGGGCCCGAGGTGGTCCGGCGCAGCTTCGGCGAGCAAGAGGGCGGCCTGCGCCTGCACGTGCTCGACACGACCGACGCAAGCGCGATCCTCGCCCTCGAGCGCTCGCTCGACCTCGCCAAGACGTTCTTCCTCGTCTCGTCGAAGTCCGGCGGGACGGTCGAGACGCTGTCGCACATGAAGCACTTCTACGAGCGCAGCGGCGGCAACGGCGCCCAGTTCGCGGCCGTCACCGACCCCGGCAGCCCGCTCGTCCCCGAGGCGCGGCAGCGCGGCTTCAGGCGGGTCTTCGAGAACAACCCGAACATCGGCGGGCGCTACTCGGTGCTGTCGCACTTCGGGATGGTTCCGGCGGCACTGATGGGCGTCGACGTCGAGGCGCTGCTCGGCTCCGCCAAGGAGGCCGAGGCGGCGTGTCAGAGCTTCGACTCGACGGCGTCGAACGCCGGCCTGTGGCTCGGCGCGGCGATCGGCGAGGCGGCGCTGCGCGGTCGCGACAAGCTGACCTTCGTCGTGTCGCCGCGGATCGCGAGCTTCGGCCTCTGGGTCGAGCAGCTCGTCGCCGAGTCGACCGGCAAGGAGGGGCGCGGGATCCTGCCGGTCGCCGGCGAGCCGCTCGGCGCGCCGGAGAGCTACGGCGACGACCGCCTGTTCGTCTACCTGCGCGACGCCGACGAGCCCGACGCCGACCTCGAGGCCGGGATGCAGGCGCTGCGCGAGGCGGGCCAGCCCGTGATCACCGTCGCGACCAGCGGGCCAGAGCGCCTGGGCCGGGTCTTCTTCTTCGCCGAGTTCGCCGTCGCCGTCGCGGGCTGGGTGCTCGGCATCAACCCGTTCGACCAGCCGAACGTGCAGGAGGCCAAGGACAAGACGAACGCGGTGCTGGCCGCAGATCGGCCGCCGGTCGTCGAGGACGCCGACGACGACGCGCTGCGCGGCTTGCTCGACCAGGCGCGTCCCCCGCACTACCTGGCGATCCTCGGCTACCTGCAGCCGACCGCCGAGTTCGACGCCGCGGTCGACGAGCTGCGGACGGTCGTCCGTGACGCCACCAAGGCGACGACCACCTTCGGCTACGGCCCGCGCTTCCAGCACTCGACCGGCCAGTACCACAAGGGCGGTCCGAAGACCGGCCTCTTCCTACAGCTGATCCACGACGGCGACGAGGACGTCGAGGTGCCGGAGGCGGGCTACACCTTCGACGAGCTCAAGAACGGGGCCGCCACCGGCGACGTGCTCACGCTGCGCGACCACGGGCTTCCCGCCGAGCGCGTCCGCCTGACCGGAGACCCGGTCGCCGCCCTGCGCGAGCTGACCGCCAAGATCGAGGCGATGCTGTGACCGACATGCTGGTCGAGCCTGCGGTCAACCCGCTCGCGGAGGGCCTCGAGCGGCTGCCGATCCGGCCGACGACGCTGACCATCTTCGGCGCCACCGGCGACCTGTCGCGGCGCAAGCTGCTGCCGGCGCTCTACAACCTCGCCCACGAGGGGGCGCTGCCCGAGCGGTTCAACCTCGTCGGGTCCTCGCGCAGCGACATGCCGCACGGCGACTTCCGCGAGATGGCGCGCGACGCGATCCGCCAGTACTCGCGCCGCAAGCCCGACGAGACCGTGCTCGCGGCGCTGATCGACCACGCCCGCTTCGTTCCCGGCAGCTTCGACGACCCGAAGGTCTACGACGAGATCGCGAAGGTCGAGCGAGAGCTCGACGAGGACGCGGGAATCGTCTTCAACCGCGTCTTCTACCTCTCGACCGCGCCGGCGTTCTTCCCGGTCATCGTCGCCAAGCTCGGCGAGCACGGCCTCAACGCGAAGGAGGGCGCGGAGGTCCGCGTCGTGATCGAGAAGCCGATCGGCACCAACCTCGCCGAGGCCCAAGAGCTCAACCGCGAAGTGCTCGACGTGCTCGACGAGCGCCAGGCGTTCCGGATCGACCACTACCTGGGCAAGGAGACCGTCCAGAACATGCTGGCGTTCCGGTTCGCGAACGGCCTGTTCGAGCCGATCTGGAACCGCAACTTCGTCGACCACGTCCAGATCACCGCCGCCGAGGACATCGGCATCGGCAGTCGCGCGGGCTACTACGACAAGGCCGGCGCGCTGCGCGATCTCGTCCAGAACCACATGCTGCAGCTGCTGACGCTGCTCTGCATGGAGCCGCCGGTCTCGTTCTCCGCCGACGCGGTGCGCGACGAGAAGGTCAAGGTGCTCCATGCGATCCACCCGCCCGATCCCGCGCACGTCGACGCGATGGCCGTACGCGGCCAGTACACCGCCGGCGTGGTCGGCGGCGACCGCGTCCCCGGCTACCTCGACGAGGAGGGCGTGCCCTCCGACTCGACCACGCCGACCTTCGTGGCGCTGCGGCTCGAGGTCGACAACTGGCGCTGGGCCGGCGTGCCGATCTACCTGCGCACCGGCAAGCGGCTGGCGCGCAAGGTCACCGAGATCGCCGTGACGCTGAAGCCGGTGCCGCACCTCGCCTTCGACGAGCAGGGGTCGGTCGGCGTCCAGCCGAACCAGATCATCCTCGGCGTCCAGCCGAACGAGGGTGTGACGATCTCGCTCGGCGCCAAGATCCCCGGCAGCCGGATGCGGATCCGCCCGGTCAACATGGAGTTCCTCTACGGGACGTCGTTCATGTCCGAGTCGCCCGAGGCCTACGAGCGGCTGATCACCGACGCGATGCGCGGCGACGCGACCCTGTTCACGCGCAACGACGAGGTCGAGGCGCAGTGGGCGATCTGCGATCCGATCCTCGCCGGCTGGGCGGCCGACGGCGAGCCCGTCGTGCAGTACGAGGCGGGCAGCGCTGGGCCGCCCGAGGCCGATCGCCTGCTGCGGCCCGGGGAGCGCTGGCGGGCGATATGAGCGAGAGCGGCACCGTCTGGTCCGCCCGCGACACGACGCCGTCCGCCGTCGAGGAGGCGCTGCGCGACCTGCTCAAGCAGCGCTACGAGGCCGGTGAGCACTACGCCCCGGCGCGCGTACTCAACCTCGTCGTGATCGCCGACCGCGAGTGGCGCGGCGAGATCCAGAACCGGCTCGAGAAGGTCGGCCGCTACCACGCCTCGCGCACGATCATCTGCGCCGTCGACCCGGGACGGACCGAGATCGACGCCGTCGCGTCGGTCACCGCCGACGAGGACGACATCGCCGCCGGGCGGCTCGTCGTCGCCCGCGAGGAGGTCGTCGTCGACGTCGGTCCCGACCAGCTCGCCCACCTCGACCGGGTCGTCGACCCGCTGCTCGTGTCCGACCTCGCGACGCTCGTCTGGTCGCCCCACGGTCACGACGAGGCCGTCGACTCGCTGCTGCGGCTCGCCCAGATCGTCCTGATCGACTCGATCAGCGCGCTCGACGTCGGCGACGCGGTCGCCCGCGCCGTCGCGCTGATGGATCGCGCCTACGTCGTCGATCTCGCCTGGCTGCGCTCGACGCCGTGGCGCGAGCGCGTTGCGGCGACCTTCGACCCGCCGCAGTGGCAGCCGGAGCTCGCGCGGATCAGCGCCGTCACGGTCCGCCACCAGCGCGACTCTGCGGCCGCGGCCGTGCTGCTGCTCGGCTGGCTGGCGCGGCGGCTCGGCTGGCAGCCCGGCCCGATCTGCGCGCCTGACGCCAGCGGGCACTGCGAGGGCGTCGCCCGGGGCGACGACGGCGAGGTGCGGCTCACGCTCGACCGCGACGAGACGATGCCGATCCCCGGCCTCGCCGGCGTCACGATCGAGACGCGCTCCGGGCTGGCGATCTCGCTCGACCGCGGGCCGGGCGGGCTGAGCGCGTGGCGCCGCACGCCCGAAGGCCACGAGTCGCGCTGGACTGTCACCGGCGCCTCACGCGGCGAGTCGGGGATCCTCGGCGAGGGGATCCGCCAGGCGCTGCTGCGCGACAAGGGCTACCGCCAGGCGCTGATCGCCGCCGAGGCGATGGTCTGCTCGTGAGCCGCGAGATCGCGGTCGTCGACGATCCGGCGGCTGCCGCCGCAGAGCGGATCGCGGCGGTGGTGCGGCGTGGCGGGCAGATCGCGCTGGCCGGCGGCTCGACGCCGCGGCGGGCGTACGAGCTGCTGGCCGCGATGGACCTCGACTGGAGCCGCTGCGAGCTGTGGCTCGGCGACGACCGCTGCGTGCCGGCCGACCACGAGCACTCGAACTACAAGATGGTCAGCGAGGAGCTCGTCGACCGGCTTCCGGTCTGCCACCGGCCGTCCGGCTGGCACCGGATCCCCGGGGAGCTGGGGCCGCGGGCGGCGGCCGATGCGTTCGAGGCGGATCTGCGCGCCGCGTTCCCGACGGATGCCCACTTGCCGGTGTTCGATTTGGTGCTGTTGGGGATCGGTCCGGACGCCCATACGGCGTCGCTGTTTCCGGGTGAGGCTGCTCTGGATGAGCGGGAGCGGTGGGCGGTGGGGGTCGAGACCCCGGGGATGGCGCCGCTCGTGCCGCGGGTGACGCTGACGTTGCCGGTGTTGGATGCGGCGCGTGAGGTGGTGTTCCTGGTCGCGGGGGCGGACAAGGCGGAGGCCGTGGCTCGCGCGTTCGGCGACGCGCCCGGGCCGGACGCGCCGGCGAGCTTGGTGCGGCCGTCGAACGGGGCGCTGACCGTGCTGCTCGACCGACCGGCAGCAACGCGTCTCGGAGCTGGCGACTGACGAACTAGGGGCTGGCGTTGGTGGCCGCGGGTCCTGTCTCCGATTTTGGTTTACTGCTCGTTCCTGCGCGCGCAAACGCAAAATCGTCGCCACCCGCGGATGGGGCGTCTCCGACTACTAGGCGGCGAGCGGGGGTGGTGTCCTACGTAGGACGGTGACCGGCGCGGCGGGGCGGAGCTCTGTGACGTCCCAGACGGCGAGGATTTGGATGGTGCAGCCGCAGTCGTCGCAGGCGAGTAGCTCGAGCTCGTCAAGCGTGTCGACCGAGACGTCGAGGGCCACGGCGCAGGACTCGTCGGTGCAGATGATCTCGGCTCCGATCACGCTTGTGATGTTGAGGGCGACGTCGGACGGAGGCGGTTGAAGAGGGTGGTTGCGGCTGTGCTGTCGAGGTGGGCGACGGTGGAGTTGGTGCCGGAGGCGACGGTGATGGAGAGGTTGGCGAGCTGGGCTCGGGCTTGGAAGGCGTTCTGGCTGAGGCTGTGGTCTTGGAGGTGGTTGGGGCGGGCGACGAGGGTGCGGCGGGTGAGCGTGCCGCGGCGGAGGAGGAGACGGTCGGCGTCGATGCGGTAGCCGGCGGAGCGGTAGCTGGTGAGGCCGGCGAGGGCCGCTAGGGCGGTGAGGATGGGGATTGCGGGCCAGACGCTGGGCCAGGCGAGGGTGGCGGCGACCGTGACCAGCAGGATGGTGAGGGTCGGGGGCGCGATGTAGCGGCGGGCGGCGCGGTGGGGTGGGCGCTGGAACTGGGGCGTGTGCGGGGCGGTCGCGGCAGGGGCTTGTGGGGACGTCGGCGATCCACTGGCGAGGGCGGGGACGAGGGTGGCGAGCTGGGCGTCGAGCTGGCCGATCGGAAGCAGGGGGAAGAGGGTGCGGGCGGCGGCTGGGTCGCGGCCGTAGCCGGCTGTCTCGAGGCGGACGCTGCAGAGGCCGAGGGGGCGGCGGAGAGGCCCCTCGGCGACCGAGACGGCGTGGATGCGACGGAGGGGGACGCTGGTGGCGCGGCGCTGGAGGAAGCCGCGGCGGATGCGCAGCTGGTCGTCGTCGCGGACGACGGAGAAACCGGCGAAGGTGACGAGCGAGCCGAGGAAGGAGAGCAGCCAGGCGGCGGCGATGGCGGCGGCGATCAGGAGCAGGATGCCGCCGGTGTCGGTCGGGAGGCGGTCGGCGAGCGAGTTGCGGGTGCCCTCGCCGAGCACGTCGTCGATCAGCGCGGCGGCGCCGCCGACGAGCGGGAGCAGCATGCCGAGCTGGGGTGCTGTGAGCCCGACGAGTAGGAGGCCGCGGGGGGAGAGGCGCCACTCGGGCAGATCGGTCGTCGTCGGCTCGGGGAGGCCGGCGGCGGCACGCAGGCGGGCGGTCTCGGCCGGACTAACGGCGCGCAGGACGATCTCGCCCTTCTCGCCGCCTCCGGCGGTCTGGACGTGAAGCTCGTAGATCCCGAAGATGCGCTGGACGGGGCCCTGGCTGGTGTCGATCGAGTGGACGCGGGCGAGCGGCACGACGGTCTCGTCCGGCGAGATGATGCCGCTGCGGTGGCGGATGGCGCCGTCGGCGATCTCGTAGGTCTCGGCGCGCCAGCGCATGTAGCCGACCCAGGCGGCGACCGCTGCGCCGACCAGACCGCCGAGCACGGCGATCGTGCCGAAGTTGGCGGAGCGCGAGCCGAGGACGATCAGCACGACGACGCTGAAGAGGGCGTTGCGGATGTCGTCGAGCGCCGAGAGGATCGCGCCGGCGGGGTGGAGCCGGCGGGCGGGGAGAGCGGGGGCCGTGGGCTGGTCGGCCGCGGACGACGCTGCCGGCTGGGCGGGCGCCGCCGGCTCGTCGGGCGGGTCAGACATCGTCGGGACGCTGCGCGAGCTCGGCGATCCGGTCGCGGATCGCGGCAGCCTCGTCGGGACGCAGCGCCGGGATCGTGTGCGAGCCGCCCGCCGTGTGGATGCGGACCGAGCGCAGGCCGAGCTGGTCCGAGAGCCAGGTGCGCTGGGTGTCGACGTGCTGGACGCGGATCGTCGGGATCAGCGTGCGGGTGATCACGAGGACGCCGCGGCGGAGGTCGATCTCCTCGTCGCGCAGCTCGTAGCGCCAGTTGCGCCAGCGGCGCTGCGGCTCGAGCACGAGGCCGAGCAGGGCGAGCGCGAGGGCCGCGAGGGTCAGCCCCAGCCCGATCGAGTCGGGCGCGCCGCTCTCCGTGAGGACCGAGTCGGCGATGAAGGAGCCGACGACGAGCGGGACGGCCCAGCCGAGCGTCCGGCCGGCGAACAGCAGCCTCGCCTGCCCGGGCAGCCGCTGGGTCGGCTCCGGGGTTCCGCCCTCCATCGCTAGCGGCAGCTCAGAGTCGCGCGTCTACGACCATCGCGCCGAACAGCAGCGCGAGGTAGAGCAGCGAGTAGAGGTAGAGGCGCAGCGCCGCCGGCCGGCTCGGGTTGCGGTAGAGCTGGATCGCGAACGCGATGAAGACGCCGCCGAGCGCGACCGACCCGACGAGGTAGGGCACGCCGAAGCCGCCGGCGCAGAACGGCAGCTGGGTGATCGCGTAGAGCAGCAGCGAGTAGAGGACGATCTGGCGGCGGGTCTCCTGCTCGCCGCGGACGACCGGCATCATCGGCACGCCGACCTTGGCGTACTCGTCCTTCATCAGTAGCGACAGCGCCCAGAAGTGCGGCGGCGTCCAGTAGAAGACGATCGCGAACAGGTAGAGCGCGGTCCAGCTGAGGCTCCCGGTCGTGGCGGCCCAGCCGACGAGCGGGGGCACGGCGCCGGCCGCGCCGCCGATCACGATGTTCTGCGGCGTGGTGCGCTTGAGCCAGACGGTGTAGACGAGCGTGTAGCCGAGGAAGCCGGACAGCGAGAGGGCGGCCGCCAGCGGGTTGACCCCGACCGCGAGTACCACGCACGCGAGCGCGGCGAGCGCGATCCCGTAGACCAGCGCGGCGTTCGGAGCGACGCGACCCGAGGCGACCGGCCGGTCGGCCGTGCGGCCCATCTGGGCGTCGATGTCGCGGTCGTACCAGTGGTTGACCGCGCCGGCCCCGCCCGCGGAGAGGTAGCCGCCGAGGCACGTCAGGGCGACGAGTCCGATCGACGGATCGCCGGCGACGTACATCGTCGTGACCGTCGTGAAGATCAGCAGCGACTGGACCTTCGGCTTGGTCATCTCGACGTAGTCGGCGACGAGCTGGCGCGTGCGCGAGCGGGCGCGCGGCGCGGCGGCTACGGCGGACTGGCTGCTGGCTGCGGGAGGCGGCATCGTCTAAGCGGTCAGCGCCTCGCGATTGGACGCGCCGGAGCGGGACTCTACGGGCTCGGGGATGCGGAAGAGCTGGAAGGCGAGGCCGACGAGCGTGCCCCAGAGCAGCGTTCCGAGCGCGAGGTGCAGGACGATCAGCGCCTCGTACTCGTCGAGCCACACGTTGAGCGCGCCGACGAGCAGCTGGGTCGCCAGCACCGCGGCGGCTACCTTTGCGCTCAGGACCACGCCCGGGCTGGGGCGGCGGCGCAGCGCGAGAACGATCAACGTAACGACGGCGATCGTCGTCAGGTAGACGAACACCCGGTGGGTCAGGTGGATGTCGACCAGCCGCGTGACGCCGAACGGCAGGAAGTCGCCGTTGCAGGTCGGGAACTCCTTGCCGCAGGCGTGGTGGGCGCCGTCGCCGAGCTGGTAGTCGGCGCGGCCGTAGTTCTGCGTGCCCGCCATGTAACCGCCGGCGACGATCGTGCAGAAGGCGAGACCGCTCGACACGAGCGCGAGCGGCCGGAAGCCGCGGCCGCCGTCGGCCGGCGGGGCACCGAGGGTCTCGGGTTGCGACGCGCGCCAGATGTAGATCAGCAGCGCCAGCAGCGCCATCGCGAGACCGAGGTGGGCGGCGACGAGCGTCTCGTCCAGGTCGTTCTCGACGGTCGCGGCGCCGAGCAGGCCCTGGGCGATCACCAGCAGCGCTGCGGCGGCGGTCGCGCGCACGAGCGCCCGGTTGGCGCGGTAGCGGCGCCAGGCGAGCACCGCGAGCGCGATCATCATCAGCCCGACGATCCCCGCGACCGCGCGGTGGGTGTACTCGATGATCGTGTTGACGTCGAGGCCGGGGATCAGGGCGCCGTTGCAGAACGGCCAGCCGTGGAAGCCGGAGTCGGCGGGCCCGCAGCCGAGGCCGGAACCCGACACGCGCACGATCCCGCCGATCAGGATCAGCACGAACGTCGTCGCGATCGTGGCGAGGGCCAGCCGGCGGTAGGTCCGATCCGGGCCCGCGGCGCCCTCGGAAAGGCCCGCTGCGCTGGGGGTCACGTGCCCGAGGCTACCGGCTGCGCGACGCTGCCGACGGCCTCGCCGGAGCGTGCGACCTCGCGGCGGATGTCCTTCATCGGCTCGACCGAGCGGACGCGCGGAACGACGTCGAAGTTGTTGACCGGCGGCGGCGACTGGACGAACCACTCGAGCGTGTTGCCCTTCCACGGATCGTTGCCCGCGACCTTGCCG
>DATABV010000094.1:0-4494 GCA_036259395.1 Thermoleophilaceae bacterium
CGCCGCCGGTCAGGTAGTAGGCGGCGACGGGACTGTTGGTCAGCACGGTCCTCACGCCCGACGTGCTCACCAGCTCCGCCGCCGGCGCGACGTCGGGGTGCAGCTCCCGGCCGTGGCGCTGGGCGACCACGGCGACCGCGAGCGCGAGCAGACAGGCCGCTGCGACGGGCGTCGCCCAGCGGCCCGGGATCGCGGCGACCCCGCAGGCGAGCAGCGCGCAAGCGAATGGGATGAGCCCGACGAGGTAGCGCGAGTCGAAGATCTCCGGGCCGGGCACCGAGACCACGGCGTGCAGCACGACCGCGGTCGCCGGCGCGACGACGAGCAGCCAGAACGCCACATCGCGGCCGGCGTCGTCGAGCCGGTCGAGCCGGCCGGCACGCCGCCACAGCCAGGTCGCCGAGACCGCGAGCGCTGCGACCAGCCCAAGCAGCTGAGCCCAGCGAACCGCAGCCGAGCCCGCGAGGCCGTGCGTCCCAGTGAACAGCGACACGAGGCTGTCGCGCAGGCTCGCCGGGGAGACGTCGGGGGACGGGGGCGTCAGCTTCGTGACGTCGAGCTGGTCGAGTCCGCGCAGCATCTCGCCGGTCAGCGGCAGCAGCGTCGCCAGCGGGAGCGCGCCGAGGACGACGACCTCCCGCCAGCCGCGCCGCCGCCAGAGCGCCGGGAGCGCGAGCAGCGGCGCGAGGAACAGCAGCGCGTCGTACTCCGACTGCAGCGCCAGCGTGCCGCCCGCCAGGTACAGCCACCACCACCGGCCTCGCCGCCCCTCGGCGAGGCGCGCGACGGCCCAGGCCGCCAGCAGCAGCCCGAGCGCCGCCAGCATGAAGCCGCGCGAGTAGTTCGAGTACGAGACGTGAAACGGCGCGACCGCGACCGCGAGCGCGGTCAGCAGCGCGACCCCCGTCTCGAGCAGCGGCCGGACGAGGCAGTAGGCGACCGGCACGCAGGCGAGCGCTGGCAGCAGCGCCGGTACGCGCAGCCACGCCTCGTCGTCGTGCGGCAGCGGCGCCAACAGCGCGTAGAACAGCGGCGGCGTGTTCTCATAGGCGGCGAGGCGGTCGAAGAAGACGTCGAACGACGGCGCCGACGCGACCAGCCACGAGTAGCCCTCGGCGTCGCTCAGCCGGTCGCCCAGGCCCGCCAGCCGAACCACGACCGCGAGCGCCAGGATGCCGAGCAGCGCCAGCCGCCGGTCGATGACTTCGGTTCTCACGGCGGGGGAGCGTAGCCCCCGCCGCCGTCGGCTAGTCGCGGTAGTAGCGCAGCGCCGGTCCGGCCTTCGCGACGCGGCTGTACGACACGCCGCCGATCAGGCCGTTGCGCCACTTGAGCCGCCAGCGCCCGGCGGCCGCTCCGCCGCGGCGGATGTTCGTGCGGAAGATGCCGACCGAGTTGAGCCGTGGCCGCCGGATCGTCGAGAACCCACGGCCGCGCGGGGCGAACTGCAGCTCGGGCGCGGAGAACACGTTCGCCAGCCGTGCCTGGCGCGCCGGCCGCACCTGGCCGTAGACCTCAACCAGGCTCGACGAGCGCCGCGTCACGACGATCGGGAGCCGGTAGGCGTCGTAGGAGGCCTTCTTGCGCTTCGATCCGCCGGCGAAGCGCAGCCCGCTGTTGTACTGGCTGACGTCGTTGACGTCGACGAGCTGGTATTGCGACACGGTCTTGATCCGTGGGTCGCCGAAGAAGAGCCGGTCAGACTCGTTGATGTAGCGCGCGTGCAGCTTCGGCGTGATCGTCGAGATCCGGTCGGGCGGGTTGGTCTGGTATCCGAACTCCGTGATGTAGATGCCACGCCCGCCGGGCACTCGGCCACGCGCGGCGGCCCGCTTCATCAGCCGGTGCAGGCGCGGGATGTACTGCTGTGGCAGCGCCGTCTTGCTGTTCGTCGTGCGGTTCGGCGGCCCGAACCCGCCCTGGTTGTAGGGGTGGATCGCCCAGCCGCCGATCCGCAGCTTGGACACCCGCCCGCAGTCGTGCGCCCGGCGCAGCCGGCCGCGGAACGGCTTGCCGTCACGGTCGAGGCAGAGCGCCGCGTAGAGCTTCGGCAGCGGCTCGCCGATCGCCGCGACCTCGCCGAACAGCACGCGGTTGCGGCGCGCCCGGTCGTACTTGGCGATCGCCTTGTAGCCGGCCTGCCAGAGCTTGCGGTACATCACGCCGGCGGTCTCGACACGACCGGCCCGAGTGCGCGTGGCCTGCGGCATCAGCCAGCCGGGGCCGCCGCTGGAGCGACCGATGTTCGGCTCGTTGTAGAGCGAGTACCAGTCGACCTGGCCGCGGTAGCGCTTGGCGACCGCCTCCACGAACTGGCCGAAGACCTTCGCGTCCGGCTTCCACGAGCACAGCCCGCGACCACGGCATTTGCGCGGCTGCTCAGACGCCCAGAACGGGCCCGGGCCGCTGATCGTGAAGAGCAGCTTGATCCCGTTCTGGCGGGCGAGTCGGACGATGTTGTCAGTCGGGCCCCAGCGCGTGTACTGCGGCGAGTTGGGATCGCTCGGATCGAAGCCGGCCGGTCGGCGGCGGTCGGTGAAGTCGTCGTAGATCCGGTAGAAGAGGACGTTCGTCCGCAGCACGTCGACACCGAGCTCCTTCATCTCCCGCATCGCCGCCGCCGGGTCCTCGCCGGCACGCTCCCCGAACATCTCGGCGTCGTCCTGCATCATCGAGAGCTGGCGCGAGCCGGCGTTGGCGGCGGCCGGCAGCATCAGCAGCACGGCCGCGAGGGCGAGCAGCGCGCAGACGAGCGTGCGGAGGGTGTTCGAGTTCCTCATGCGTCCCTTCGGTCGTGAAGCCCCGGGGAGGGTGGGGCGAATTCAACGGTGTCGAAGCGTACACACGCCGCGACCCGGAAAGTTGCGGCTAGAGCTTCAGCAGCACGAGCACGTTGAGCGTGAAGAGGATCGTGAAGAAGATCGTCCAGCGGGTGAGGTTTCGCTCGACGAGCGAGCCCCCGCCGAGCGGGCCCGCGCCGGTTCCGACGCCGAATGCGCCCGACAGCCCGGCGTCCTTGCCCGAGTGCATCAGCACCAGGACGATGACCACCACGGCCAGGATGACCTGTACGCCGCTGAGAATCGCCTCCATCGCCGACGCAGACTAGCGAAGCAGCGCGTCAGGCCTCGGGGGAGCGGCCCTCGAGGTCGTCCAGGCGCTTGAGGATCTCGATCGCCTCGGCGCGCAGCTCGCGGTCGATGGCGCGGTGGTCCTCCTGCGAGAGCTTGCCCATCTCGCGGTCGAGTTGAGCATCGCGGATCTCGCGATATTTGGCCTCCTTCGCCGCCTCGAGCTCCTCGCGGCTGGCCGACTCGCGATCGTCGTCGCCTACTCCCCAAATGAGCGGCCGCAGCACGATCGCCGCGACGAGCGCCAGCAGCACGACCACCGCGATGAAGTACTCCACGCTAGGCCCGCGAGAGCTCTTTGCCGAGCCTGGCGGCGTAGATGCTCGTCACGCGCCGCAGGCGCGTCTCCGGCGACGGCCAGATCGCGATCAGCGCGCCGAGGATCATGATCGCGCCGCCGATCCAGATCCACGAGACCAGCGGCGAGTCGATCGCCCGGAAGGTCGCCGGAGGGGCATCCTCGCGGTAGCGCTCGACGATCGCGGCGATGACGATCGCCTGGACGTCGTCGCGCGAGGCTGAGAACTTGGCGTCGGCCTCGCGGATCGCCGGCTCGAGCTCGGCGATGTCGGGCCGCACGGCCGCCCAGAGGTCGCGCCGCAGCCCCCAGCGGACGTCGACCTCGCTGGTCGCCTCGCCCTCGAAGAAGCGGCCGATCGCGCCGGCCTCGGCGTTCTGCGACGGGTAGTAGTTGCGCGACGGGTGCAGGATCTCGACGTCGTCGCCGCGGCGCGCGCGCAGCACCGCGCCGAAGGTGATCGGCGCCCCGGTGCCGGCGCTGTCGCGGCCGACCTCCGCCGTCGGACGGACGTAGGTGATGTCGTAGCCGCCGGCCTGGAAGGACTCGCCCGGCGAGAGCCGCACGTCGCGCTGCTGCTGGAACGCCGACGACGCCGCCACGCCGAGGAAGAGGATCGCGATCCCAGCGTGGACGAGGTAGCCGCCGTAGCGGCGCCGGTTGCGCGAGACCAGCTGGCCGAGCGCGCGCGGCCAGGCGTCGCCGGTGATCGTGCGCCGCGCCGCCGCGCCGCGCGTCAGCTCCTGGGCGACGACGGTCAGCACCGTGGCGACGAAGCAGAACATGACGAGCGCGAGCGGACTGTCGGCTGAGTCGGTCAGTGCCAGCAGCGCGACCAGCGTCAGCGCCGTCACGGCGATCGGCAGCCGCAGCGAGCGCACCAGCCCGGAGCGACTCGTCCGCCGCCACGGGACCATCGGCCCGATCGCCGCCAGCGCGACCAGCACGAGCGCCAGCGGGGTCGTGACGCGGTTGAACCACGGCGGCCCGACGCTCGCCTCCTCGCCCGACAGCGCCTCGGAGATCAGCGGGAAGAACGTCCCCCAGAAGATCACCACGCAGAGC
>DATABV010000095.1:0-17957 GCA_036259395.1 Thermoleophilaceae bacterium
ACGCGCTTGACGAACAGCGGGATTCGCGGGCCCCAGCGCGACGCGAGCGCCTCGTCGATCGCCACGACCGCCCGGTTCCGGACGGCGGCCACCGCACGCCAGCCCGGCCGGCGAGCGACCTTGGCGGGCGTCTGCGCGCAGCACTGCGAGTCCGCCAGCACGACGAGGTCGGGGTTCGCCGACACGACCGCCTCCGAGGAGAGCTGCGGGTACGGGTTGGCCGCGCGCCGCGCTGCCGCGTCGGCGACGTTGCGCAGGCCGAGCCGCTCGTAGATGCGCCCGATGAACGTGTCCGAGCTGGCGCTGTAGAGGTCGGGGTCGAGCTCGTGGAAGACCTTCGGCGCGACTCCGCCGGGCGCGGCGGCGATCAGGCGCTCGACCTTCGAGCGGACCTCGCGCGCGAGCCGGCGGCCAGCCGCCGCGTGACCGCTGACCAGACCGAGCTCGCGGATCTGGTGGTACGCGTCGTCGAGGTCGTCCGGCGCGGGCTCGGCGAGCACCGCCAGGCCGAGCCGGCGCAGGCCGGACGTCACGTCGCGCGGCACTATCGACGGCAGCACGACGAGGTCTGGCCGGTAGCCGGCGATCGCCTCGACGTTGGGCTGGTAGGAGGAGATGTCGGTCTTCGGAACGTCGGGCGGGTAGTCGGACTCGTCGTCGACCGCGACCACCTGCTCGCCGGCGCCGACGGCGAACAGCGTCTCGGTCGCCGACGGCGACAGCGACACGATCCGGCGCGGCCGCCGATCGATCGTGACGTCGCGCGTCGCGTCCCTCACGGTGACCGGAAAGCCCGCGCCCGCCGGCTCGCCTCCCGCGGTCCCCGACTCGGTGGACGAGTCGCCGCAGCCGCCAGCGAGCAGCGCCACGGCAACCGTGGCGATCACCCCCGCCTTGCTCGATCCCATCAAAAACCTCCGCGTGTCAGGCGAAGGAAGTCAGCTCGGACGGAGGACCCCGTGCGAACCGCCCTTCCTTCGAGGGCCGATCCGTCGACACGGGTCAGGCGACCTGGCTCATCCCCTCCATGGGGGCATCGCAGTTGCGGGACAGCGCCGGGTTCTCACCGGACTTCGCTGGCTTCGTGCCAGCCGGGGGGTGTATGAGCCCCAGCCGCGGGCGACCCTAACAGACCGCGGCGCGCAGCAGGTTGTGGACGAGCTCGGGGTTCGACCCGAAGTGCAGGTGCGCGTAGCTGGCGACCACCGACCGCCAGGCGTAGCCGTCGCTGTAGCGCTCGCCGGTGCTCGTGGTGACGTCGTACAACGTCGCCGCGACATCGGCCGCGACGACGTGCGACTGATGGAACTCCTGCCCACGCGCCTCGGTGCCGGCCCCGCCCAGCGGCGACGCGACGCGCGTGCGCACCTCGACGTAGCGAATCGCGAGCCGGTCGGAATCCATGGCGACGTCGAGCGGCAGCACGCCGCTCATCGCACGCCTGGCGCCGTCGAAGCCGGTCAGCGAGCGCGCCAGGTAGACGAGGCCGCCGCACTCGGCGTAGATCGGCAGCCCCTGCGTGGCGCGCTCGCGCAGCTCGCCCGCGAGCGCCCCGTTGGTCTCGAGCTCGGTCGCGAAGCTCTCCGGATAGCCGCCGCCGATGTAAACCGCGTCGGTGTCGGCCGGCAGCTTCCGGTCCCTCGTCGGAGCGAACGGCACGAGCTCGAAGCCGGCCTCGCGCAGCAGCTCGAGGTTCTCCTCGTAGTAGAAGCAGAACGCGTCGTCACGGGCGATCGCGAGGCGCGCGGCCGGCCGGCGCGAAGTCGGTCTGTGGGCCTGCGGGACCTTGCGCGCCTCGACGGGCGCGCGGGCGCCCGCGATGGCGAGCAGCCGGTCGACGTCGAGCAGTTCCGCCGCCTGCGCGCCGGCGGCGTCGCGCGCCGCGGCCGACGCCCCGTTCTCCTCTACGGTGAGCAGTCCGAGGTGGCGCTCGGGGATTTCGAGCTCTGACCGCCGCTCGATCGAGCCGACGACGAGGCCCCGCAGGGATGCGGGGAGGACGTCCATGATCATCGCTGCGTGCTCCCGGCTGCCGACGCGGTTGAGGATGCAGGCCGCGATGTCGACGTCCCGATCGAACGCGAGCAGCCCTTCGAGGATCGCACCCGCGGTGCGGGTCATGCCCCAGACGTCGAGCACGACGACCACCGGGACGCCGAGCAGCTTGGCGATGTGCGCCGCGCTGCCGTGGCCAGAGGGGTCCGCTCCGTCGTAGAGGGCCCCCATCGACTCGATCACCGACACGTCGACGTCGCCGGACCGGCGGCGGTAGCTGCCGCGAACGCCGTGCTCCCCGGTCATCCAGAGGTCGAGGTTGATCGCCGGCCGCCCAGTCGCCTCGGCGAGATAGGTGGAGTCGATGAAGTCGGGCCCGATCTTGAAGGCCTGCACCGAGAGCCCGCGACGGCGCACGGCTCGCAGGACGAGGCCGGTGACCGTCGTCTTTCCGGCGCCGCTGTGCGTCGCGGCTACGAGGATCGCCGGCCGGGCCGGCTCGCTGGGCATGGCAGCCAGGAAGTATGGCCCGCGGCGGGACGAGCCCGGCGAAGCCGCCTTCGGGATGGCATCCCGCCCGGCCGGTCAGACCGGGCGGGACCCCCTCGAGCCGCTAGTGGTCGGCGTTGCTGTCGCCGCGCTCGGCCCAATACGGGTCGCGCACGCCGGACTTCGCGATGCCGCGGCTCAGCATGTAGCCGATCGTCAGCAGGGTGACGTAGAGCCAGACCTTGTCGGCGGCGAAGATGTCGGCGCCGCCCTCCTCGCCCTCGATCGAGTTGCCGGCGATCAGGATCCCGATCAGGACCACGACGTACGCCCACCACTCGCTCGTCTTGAAGAACGACTTGGTCTCAGTCGTCAGACGGCGCGCCGCATGACGGACTCCGTCCGTGCGGCTCGCGCCCGTAGCGCCAGTTCCTCTGGGCACCTCTCCACCGGTCATGTCACTCCTTCTGTCGTTTGGCCAATCCGGACACGGGAAGCTCCCGTGCGCCGGTTGGTGCCAACGGATGCCCCCGTCCCCGCCAGCTCAAACGCATAAAAGCGTGCCGCTATCGCAAGCGATAGCGGTACACCTGCTCCTCAGCGCTTCAGTGGATCGATGTAGACGTCGTCGATCGTCCACGTCGCCCCGCCGAGCGGGCGGAAGCGGAAGGCGATTGGGGTCTGCTCGCCCGGCAGCAGCGGCAGAAGGCTCGCCAGCACCGGCAGCGGCAGCGTCGGCTGCCAGCGCGTGGTCGGCAGCACCACGCCGACCGGCAACGCGCGCACCTGGCCGCTCGCCGTCTCGAACAGAACCTCGACCGACAGCGTCGAGAGCGACAGCAGGCCACCGGAGCTCTTGGCGAAGAAGCGCATGACGGGCTTGTCGAGCCCCGCGCACATCACAGGGCTGGTCGCGACGCTGCCGCGCGGCAGCGAGAGCGACTTGCGCTCGCCGGCTCCGTGGACGTAGAAGGGCTCGTTGCCGTCGACGACCCGCGCCCCCGAGAGGGTCCAGCCGGCCGCGTTCTGCTCGAAGCCGCCGTCCGGGACGAGGCTGTAGCTGAGCGGATCGAGCCAGCGCATGAACGGGCGCTCGAGCGCTTGCGACTCGCAGTTCGGCGCCGAGGCGACCAGCACGCCGGCGTTCGCCGCGGGCGCGGCGGACAGCGCCGCCACGGCTGCGGCCGCGGCCGCCAACATCGTTACTCGAATCCTTCCGCTCACTTGAAACTCCCCTGTCGTTGATTCAGCGGAATCAGAGTGAGGGCACTTCTCGGTTCTCGCCACAGAGATATCCGTCTAATACGTACGGCCAGTAGGCATAGAAGGCGGATTTCCCCTTTGGGAGCGGAAGAAAGGTCAGGTGGGCGCTACGCGCAGCCGGCCGCGGTGGCTTGCAAGACCCCGCTCGGCGAGCTGGTCGCGCAGCCGCAGCAGTGCCACGTCCTTCGCCTTCGCCTCGAGCATCACGTCGAAGTCGCGCCCCGCGGACGCGTCGCGCAGGAACTGCTCGAAGCCGATCGGGTCGATCAGGTCGGCGTGGGCGCGCAGCTGCGGCAAGACGAGCCGCTGCTCGACACGACGGCGGTGGCGCACGCGACGCTGCTCGACGTCGAGGCGCGGGGAGGAGTAGTGGATCTTCGGCACCGTGTCCTCCGGCCAGGTGGCGAGTGCGGCCGCCAGCGCGTCGCGGTTCGACATTCGCGCCGGGTCGTGGCAGCGGTGGTGCAGGACGTCCCAGACGACACGCAGCCCGGTGCGCTCGGAGAGCGCCAGCACGTCGACGAGCCCGAACGAGCGGTCGTCGTTCTCGACGACCAGGCGGGCCCGGGCGCGCTCGGAGAGCCGTTCGAGCGCGGCGGCGAAGCGGTCGAGCGCCGCGTTGACGCCACCCGTTGCCCCGCCGACGTGCAGCACGACGACCGCCTCGGGCCCGAGACCCATCGCGTCAAGAAGCGCCGCCTGCACCTCGAGCTCGGCGACCGCGGCGTCGCGCACCTCGGGCCGCTCGGAGTTCAGCACCGTGTACTGGCCGGGGTGCGAGGACAGCCTGACGTCGCGCTCACGCACGATCTGTCCGACCGCGGCGAGCTCCCGGGCGCACTCCTCGACCTGTCCGTGGAACTGGGTCAGCTCCGGATGGCTCGCGTACGGCGCGAGCGCGGTCGGCAGCCGGTACATGCGGATGTCGTGGCGCTCGAGGTAGTCGAGGATCGCGCGCAACCGCTCGAGCGAGTGGCGCAGGTGCGGGCTGGAGCCCCAGCGGCGCGTGTCGTGCGACGGCAGGCCGCCGTCGCCGAGCACCTTGACGGCGAAGCCGAGCCGGTGGGCCGTGGCGGCGCCGCTCTCCACCTCCTCAGGATGGCAGCGGCCGGCCGTCTGCTAGCCCGCCGGCACCACCGGGTCCGCCTCCAACGACAGCGCCTCCGCGTTGCGCCTGCTCATCGCCCACGCGAAGGCGCCGCCGGTGAAGAGCATGAACGAGCTGTAGACCGCTGCCGGGATGGCCAGGTCCGCGGCAAGCGTGGCCCCGACGGCGATCGCCAGCGTCGAGTTGTGCACACCGAGCTCGAGCGCGATCGCGGTCGATTGGCGGCTGCCGAGGCGGGCGACCCTCGACATCAGGTAGCTGATCGTCATCGCGGCGATGTTGAGCGCGAACGCGGCGCCGGCGACCGCCTCGACGTTCTCGGCGACCGTGTCGTACTCGCTCGCGATCGCTCCCAGCACGACGATTCCGAACAGACTCAGCGACACCGCGCGCACGCGCGGGTAGATCTCCAGGACCCGGTCCGGCCAACGCTGGCGCAGCGTCATCCCGATCGCGACCGGGACGATCGTGATCGCGAAGACCAGCGCGACCACGCCGGGCATCGACACGTCGCCGAGGTCCCCGGCGCCGAAGTGCTCGGTCGCCAGGCCGAGGAAGAGCGGCACCGTCACCACCGACGCGATGCTGCTGATCGCCGTCATCGTCACCGAGAGCGCGGTCTCCCCGCGCGCCAGGTGGGTCAGCATGTTGGCCATCATCCCGCCGGGCGAGGCGCCGAGCAGGACCAGCCCGACCGCCAGCTCGGGCGGCAGGTCGAACAGCTCGGCCATCGCGAACGCGAGCAGCGGCGAGATCAGCGCCAGGTTCAGCATGCCGATCGCGACGCCGCGCGGGGCGACCAGCACGCGCCGGAAGTCGGCCGGCGTCAGCGCCAGCCCGAGGCTGCCCATGATCGTCGCGATCGCGACTGGCAGCAGGATCTCGGATAGCAGCGGACTGTCCACGGCAGGGCGAGCCTAGCCTGCGCCGGTTGGCGCGGTAGCGATCACGCCACCGCGGCCGCCGCCGCGCGGCCGGCGATCCGCCCCGAGAACAGGCAGCCGCCGAGGAACGTGCCCTCGAGCGAGCGGTAGCCGTGCACGCCCCCGCCGCCGAAGCCGGCGACCTCGCCGGCGGCGTAGAGGCCGGGGACCGGCTCGCCGCCTGTGCCCCCGGAGGCGGTATCGGGCCGCAGCGCGCGCGAGTCGAGGTCGGTCTGCAGGCCGCCGAGCGACTTGCGCGTGAGGATCGACAGGCGCACCGCGATCAGCGGGCCGGCCTTGGGGTCGAGGACGCGGTGCGGGGCGGCGACGCGCGTCACCTTGTCGGCGAAGTAGGCGCGCGCGCCGTGGATCGCGGTCACCTGCCCGTCCTTGGCGTAGGGGTTTGCGATCTCGCGGTCGCGTGCGGCGATCTGGCCCTCGAGATCGGCGAGGTCGATCAGGTCGTCGCCAGACAGCTCATTCATCCGCCGCACAAGGGTCGCGAGGTCGCGCTCGACGATGAAGTCCTCGCCGTTGTCCATGAACGCCTGCACGGGCGTCGGCGGCCCGTGGCCGAGCCGCTCCCGGAGCACCGCGCGCATGCTCTTCGACGTCGTGTCGGGGTTCTGCTCGGAGCCCGACAGCGCGAACTCCTTCTCGATGATCTTCTGGGTCAGGACGAACCACGTGTAGTCGTGGCCGGTGCGCTGGATGTGGTCGAGCGTGCCGAGCGTGTCGTAGCCGGGGTAGAGCGGGCCGGGCAGCCGCTGCCCGCGCGCGTCGAACCACAGCGACGACGGGCCGGGGATGATCCGGATCGCGTGCTTCGGCCAAATCGGGTCCCAGTTGTGGATGCCCTCGACGTAGTGCCACATCCGATCGGCGTTGATCTCGTTGGCTCCGGCGGCGCGCGCGATCGCGAGCATACGGCCGTCGACGTGGGCGGGGACGCCGGAGATCATCCGCGCGGGCGGCTCGCCGAGACGGTCTCTGGGCCACTTCTCACGCACGAGGTCGTGGTTGCCGCCAATGCCGCCGCCGGTGACGATCACCGCCTGTGCGTGCAGCTCGAACTCGCCGGCGGGGTCACGGTTCGAAGCGACGCCGCGCGCCGTCGCGCTCGGCGCGAGCAGCGTGCCGCGTACGCCGTCGACTGTGCCGTCGGTGGTCGACAGCTCGTCGACGCGGTGGCGGAAGCGCAGCTGCACCAACCCCTTGGCGACCGCCTCACGCACCCGCCGCTCGAACGGCGCGACGACGCCCGGCCCGGTGCCCCAGGTGATGTGGAAGCGCGGCACCGAGTTGCCGTGCCCGTCGGCGTGGTAGCCGCCGCGCTCCGGCCAGCCCGGATTGGGGATCCAGCGCATCCCCTGCGCGTGCAGCCACGGGCGCTTCTCGCCGGCGCAGAAGCCGACGTAGGCCTCGGCCCACTTGCGCGGCCACTCGTCCTCCGGCCGGTCGAACGCCGCCGTCCCGAGCCAGTCCTGCAGCGCCAGCTCGTAGGAGTCCTTGACGCGACAGCGCCGCTGCTCGGGGCTGTCGACGAACATCAGCCCGCCGAGCGACCAGAACGCCTGCCCGCCGAGGTTCGCCTCGTTCTCCTGGTCGAGCAGCAGGACCTTGCGCCCCGCGTCGGCGAGCTCCGCCGTCGCCACCAGCCCGGCGAGCCCGGCGCCCACCACGATCACGTCCGCGTCGAGAGTCATGTTGCGAACCGTACGGTCTTCGGGCACGCCCGTGTCTCCAGAGGAGGTCTCGCGATGCAGCACCGGATCAGGCGCAGCCTGAGCTACGCCAATGTCATGTCGACGATCGCCGTGTTCACGGTGCTCGGCGGCGGCGCCTACGCGGCAGTCGAGAAGATCGGCGCCAAGGACATCAAGCGCAACGCCGTGCGCGCGAAGCACATCAAGAAGAGCCAGGTAGCCCCCCGGCACCTGAAGCGCAACGCGGTCACGGCGGCGAAGGTCGCCAGCGGCGCGGTGACGAGCCCGAAGCTCGCGAGCGGCGCCGTCACCGACGGCAAGCTGGCGGACGGTGCCGTCACCAACGGCAAGCTCGCGAACGGCTCGGTCAGCGACGTCAAGCTGATCGACGGCGCCGTCGTTGGGCCAAAGCTTGCCGACGGTGCGGTGACGAACGGCAAGCTCGCCGACGGATCGGTCACGGGCGCCAAGGTCGACGAGTCGACGCTCGGGCCGGTGCCGGATGCGAGCCGACTCGACGGCCTCGACTCGGTCGACTTCGTCCACGGCGCCGGGCGGCTGCACGGCGGCGTCCTGGTCGATCCCCTGGGCGGTCCGCCGACCGCAATCCAGCTCGACGTCGGCACCCTAGCGCTCGAGTGCCGCAATCCGGCGTCGGTCGGCTCGGACTTCATCTTCACCAACACGAGCGGAGCCTCCGTCCACATCTGGACGGAGCGCATGCAGGGCACGCCGCTGCCGGTAGCCCCGTCCGTCGCCTACGGCTCTATTGCGAATGGCGGTACGGCCGCTGTCGGAATATCCGGGCCGGTCGTGCAGAGCGGCCAGAGCATGATCGGCTTCACGGTCGCGAGCGGCACACGATCGACGAAGATCGAGGCGAGGCTCGTCTACACCGGGGAGGGCTGCGTCGCGCCGCTGACGATCGCGGAGCTGCGCGGCTAAGCCCGCCGGTGGGCCGGCGGCTAGAGGCCGCCGGCGTCGCGGCGCGGCGGCTCGCCCGGACCGCGATGGCCGGTCGGCTGCTTCAGCGCCTCGGCAGCCCGGCGCGCCTTGTCCTTCGCCGAGCCCTGCCCGCGCGCGATCTCGCGCAGCTGCTCTGCGTCGCGCTTCAGTCCCTCGGTCCCGCCACGGCTGTCGATCGTCTTCTTCGCCGTCTGGGCCAGTCGACTCCACCTCATCGTCGCTCCTTTCGCACGCGTAACCGGCACGGTCGCAACGTCACCGCTACCCGGTCGTCCACCGTCGCACACACGGGGCCGCGGCGCCCCCGCGGCGCGACACCGGTAGTACTTGCCGCCGATGGCCGCGCGGATCGTCACGCCGATGCTCGACCGCTTCGTCAACCACTCGTGGCTGGTCGGGGATCCGACGACGCCCGGGCGCAAGCTCGGGGCGCGCGTGCGCTGGCTCACCGCGACGGCAATCGTGTTCGCCAACGGCGTCGGCGCCGCCGTCGTCATCTGCTTCGCGCTGTTCGTCCTGCCGAAGCCCGACGGCGTCGACGGGCCGGAGGTCACCTGGTCGAACCTAGGCCTTGCGCTCGCGTACCTGACGGTCGCGATGGCGGTCGGCGTGCGCTGGGGACGACGGCTGGTGGAGGGCGGGCGCGGCGGCATCCGTGGTTGGCTCGACGAGGATCGCCAGCCGACTCCCGAGGAGCAGCTGCGCGTCCTGCGTGCCCCGCTGCGGATCATGCTCGTCGAGGCCGTGCTCTGGGGGGTGGCGGTGGTCTGCTTCGCGGCGCTGAACGCGGTCTTCTCGCCGCTGCTGGCGGTCGGAGTCGGATCGACCGTCGCGCTCGGCGGGCTGACCACCTCGTCGGTCGCCTACCTGCTGACCGAGCTGGCGCTGCGGCCGGTCGCCTCACGGGCGCTCGCCACTGGCGCCCCCGACCGGCGCGGGGTGCCCGGCGTGACGGCGCGCTGGCTGCTGGCGTGGGCGCTCGGCACCGGCGCGCCGATCGTCGGCCTCGCGCTCGTGGGGATCGTCGCGCTGACCGACGTCGAGATCGACGAGGGCCCGCTCGCGGTCACCGCGGTCACGCTGAGCGGGATCGCGCTCGCCTTCGGAGCGATCGCGTCGCTGCTCGCCGCCTACGCGACCGTCCACCCGATCGGCTCGATCCGGCGCGGCCTGGCCAAGGTCCAGCGCGGCGACTTCGACGTGCGGCTCGGTGTCTGGGACAGCACCGAGATCGGCCTGCTGCAGGCCGGTTTCAACGAGATGGTCGCGGGGCTGCGGGAGCGTGAGCGGATCCGCGACCTGTTCGGGCGACAGGTCGGCCGCGAGGTCGCGCAGCAGGCGCTGGCGGGCGGCGAGGTCGACCTGGGTGGGGTCGAGTGCGAGGTAGCGGTGCTGTTCGTCGACGTCGTCGGCTCGACGGAGCTGGCAGCCACGCGCCCGCCGCGCGAGGTGGTCGAGCTGCTCAACCGCTTCTTCGGCGAGGTGGTCGACGCCGTCGAGCACAACGGCGGCTGGATCAACAAGTTCGAGGGCGACGCGGCGCTGGCGATCTTCGGGGCGCCGGGGCGACTCGAGGACGCGGAGGGGCGGGCGCTGCGTGCCGCGCGAGAGATCGACGAGCGCCTGCGGGCGCGGGTCGGGGAGCTGGCTGCCGGGATAGGGGTCGCGTCCGGCACGGCCGTCGCCGGCCACATCGGCGCCGAGCAGCGGTTCGAGTACACGGTGATCGGCGACCCGGTAAACGAGGCGGCGCGGCTCAGCGAGCTCGCGAAGGCGCGTCCCGCGCGCGTGCTTGCCTCGAGCGTGACGATCGACCGCGCCGGTGACGAGTCGGCGCGCTGGCAGCTCGGCGAGCCGATCGAGCTCCGCGGCCGCGGCGTCCCGACGGTCGTCGCCAGCCCGCTCTAGCCGGTCACGCCGGTATGCTCGTGTCCCTCGCCGACCGGTTTGGACTCGGGCGAGCCGCGCTGGCGGAGGTACACCGCGAGGATCGCCATCGACCCCACCGCGAGGAACTCGGACTGCCAGTTCTGGAATGTCCGCTCCCAGAAGTCGGCGCTGCCGATGTACTGCCAGTAGTCCAGCCCGCTCTGGTGGTGCTCGAGCCGCTCCTCGTTGTAGGCGACGCGCCCGGTGATCGACTGCCCGATCCAGGAGAGCAGCCAGATCACTCCCATGACGATCAGCAGCGAGTTCGAGAAGACGCGCGTCCGCGCGCCGCCGACCCGCGCCCACAGTGGCGAGTCCTCGTCGGCGTGGCGGCCGACCTTCTGCTCCTCGTCCGACTCGCCGCCGGCCTGGTCGAGCTCCTTGGACTCCGGCGACCCGCGCTGCAGGAACCAGACCGTCGCGGTGATGTAGAGCGCGAACTGCAGGTACTCCGACTGCCAGTTCTCGAGCATCGCGACGCCGAACTCCGACGAGAGCAGGAAGCGCCCGTAGCCGATCGACTCGCCGTCGTGGCGCAGCTGGCTGTTGTTGAAGTCCTGCCAGCCGGCGAGCGACTGCAGCGCGAGCGCGATCAGGAAGATCGCCAGGAAGAAGACCGACAGGCTGTTGTCGTGCAGGAACTTCCTCACTGCCCGATCAGCCCGATCGCGATGTAGAGCGCGAGGCCGACGGCGATGATCGCCGTGTAGGTCCAGAACATCGCCCGCATCAGGACTCCACCTCGCAGTCGTAGGGCGACTCGCGGCCGGGGGCGGGCCGGCAGCCCGCGGCCGTGACCAGCCAGCCGTCGCCGGTCTCCTCGACGAAGACGCTGTCGCCTCCGTCGGTCTCGACCTTCGCCTCGGTGATGTAGGCCTCTTCCGCGGTCACGCGCTGGCCCGACAGCTTCAACGCGAGCACCGCCTCCGGGCACGGCTTCTGCTCGTCCTTGACGAGCTGCTCGCGAGTGTCGTCGCTCAACACGGCGCACGCGGCGGCCCCGTCGTCCTCCGAGTACGCGCTGTAGAGCCGTTCCGCCGCGTCGGCCGCCCCGTCCGAATCCGTCGCTCCACAGCCGGTGAGCGCCAGCCCCACAGCGAGGATCAGCAGCGCCCTCTGCGGTGTCGCCCCCATGCCGCTTCCCTTCCCTCTGGCATGGGCGAGCAAACAGAAGCGCTTTTCTTGGGGCCCGAGCGCTAAGGGGAGCAGTCGACGATCTCGAGCACCGGCTCGAGGCCGGCGAGGTCACCCGCGTTGCGCGTGTAGAGCGGGAGCTGGTGCGCGACGGCGGTGGCGGCGATCAGCAGGTCGACGGCGCGCCGGCCGCGGGCCTTGCGGCCGGTGGCGACGATCGCCGCATAGATGCGGCCGTAGGCGCGGGCGCACTCGGCATCGAAGGGCAGTGGCTCGTGCATGGCCTCGACTATCTGGAGCCGCTCCTGGCGTCGCCCCCGCTCGGCCGGCGAGTCGGTCGCGTGCGGTCCCGCAGCGAGCTCTGCGGCGGTCAGGGCCGAGACGGCGATCTCCGTCGGGAGGAACGCGCTGTCGGCGGGAGAGACGAGGACCGACGTGTCGACGAGCCCCGCGCCGCTCCGGACCTCAGGCACGGGGGTCGGCGGCCTGGTCGGCCAGTGCGTCGAGGTCGGCGCGCAGGCGAGCCGCGTCCACCGGCGGCGTGCGCGCGAACGCGTCGAGCAGCGCCTCGGCGCCGACGAAGCGGCGGCGGCCGATCGGAGACAGCTCGCCGACCGCCACCCCGTTGCGGGTGACGACGAACCGCTCGCCGCGGTCCAGCGCGCGCATGATCGCCCCGCTCTCGTTGCGCAGCTCACGTTGTGTCAGCTCGCGCGGCATGGACTCAGCGTAGCACTCGTGCGACGCTGTGGATGGGTCGAGGAGCAGGGTCGGCATCGTTCGAGAACGCCGTGGTCGTATGTCTCCACTCGCCCACCGCGCGTTCGGCGCGAACCTCGCCTTCGAGCGCAAGCGCCGTGCCCTGTCGATGAACGCGCTCGCACGTCTCGCCGGAACCCACGCGAGCGAGATCAGCCGTCTCGAGCGCGGTCAGCGCGACCCGCGACTCTCGACGATGGTCCGCGTCTCGCGCGCACTCGAGGTCCCGCTCGCCGACCTGCTGCGCGGGGTCCGGTAGGCCGCGCCGCCTGATTGGCCAGCCGGGCTCGCGGGTAGACGGTCCGCCAGGCAAACGACTTCAGGAGGCAACGAGATGGCGGAGCTGACCCCGATCGACGAGAAGCTGGCCGAGGTGCTGGGGCTGGCGCAGGCGTCTCAGGACACCGTCTCGAAGGTGCTCAAGCTCTGCGACGACGAGCAGGTCGTCGAGACGCTCGAGCGGATGCGCGACGAGGCGCGCGAGACGCAGGAGCGCTGCGAGGCGATCGCCGCGGAGCTCGACGGCAAGAAGACCGCGGTCGAGGAGAAGGCCCGCGAGACCAAGCAGGAGGCGTCGCAGATGCGCGACGACTACCTCGGCGACGACGCCGACGACCTCGACGGCCTCGAGTTCATGATCATGGCCGAGGCGGGCGAGCTCGGACACGTCGAGATCGTCGGCGCGATGGCCTAGCAGACCGGCGACCGGCAGCTCCAGGAGCTCGTCGGCTGGGCAGCCGATCCAGCAGCGCCATTACGAGCAGACGCGTGAGTGCGCCCTCGCGCTGGCGCGCCAGGAGGCGTCGGAGTAGCAGCCGCCGGCCGAGTCAGGCCGCTGGGCACCGCCGGAGGGCGCCCAGCGCAGCGGTCAGCTCGCGTTCGCGATCCCCGTGAAGATGCAGGCGTTGCCGGCGCCGAGGACGCCGTCGCCGGCCGGCGGGCTCCCGACCTTCGTCGCGATCGCCAGCTGTCCGTGGATCGCCACGCCGGGAGCGATCACGTAGAAGGGGCCGGCCGAGGCGCCGCTGGTGTTCAACGTGCCCGGGTTGCCGACACCGGCCTGGCTGCTCGTGCGCAGCAGGTCCCTGTCCTCCTCGGGAGTCGCTGGCCCGAGCAGGCCGCTGCCGCTGTCGCCCTCGTCGCCGGCGAAGACCGCTCCGGCGGCGGAGGTCTCGACGTAGATCTCGCCCTCGACCGACGGGTTCGCCGGATCCGTGTTGACGGCGTAGCACTTGCCGTAGACCGTTATCGGTCCCTCGCTGAGCAGCGGGACACGCTGAGCCGCGGCACGTGCCGCCGTCTGCGGCGTCGCCGTCGCGGACGGAGCGACGCGGGTGTTGAAGCGCGCAATCCGCATTCCCTGCAGCGAGTCGGCGACACCGGCCGACTGTGCCCGCGTGGCGTTCGGCACCGAGCCGGCGAGGACGCCGAGCGCCTGGCGGGCGCGCGTGTCGGCCGCACGCCCCGTCTCGAGCGCCTGGTCGGCGGTCCGCGTCGCGACGCCTGCCTGCGTGCCGGCCGCGCGGCCGGTCTTCAGCGCCCGGTTGGCGGTCCGTGCCGCCTTGCGCGCCCGCTTGTCGGCCTTCTTGCCGATCTTCAGCGCCTTCTTGGCCACCTTGAGCGGGTTGGGCGCGGCTCCGGTGGCTGGGAGCGCGACGACGAGGGCGGCCACGATGGCAAGGGCGATGACGGCGTGGGAGCGTTTCATGCGCGCGCACGCTAGGCATGCCGTCGGACGGCGCGGGTGGCCCGCCGGCGCGCCTCGGCGCTTGCTGGGCATGCGGCCGGATTAGCGCGCGTGCAGCGTGGGTAGGCCTACCTGCGACTGGCCATCGAAGGAGAGGAGCGGTATGGGCATTCTCGGATGGATCGTGCTGGGACTGCTGGCGGGGGCGATCGCGAAGGCGATCCTGCCCGGCGACGACCCGGGGGGCATCTTCGTGACGATGCTGATCGGCATCGCGGGCGCGATCATCGGCGGCCTGATCGCGAGCGCGCTCGACATCGGCGACCTCGACGAGTTCTTCGACATCGGCACGTGGCTGATCGCGATAGCCGGATCGCTGCTGCTCCTGCTGGTCTACCGGATGGTCGTCGGAAGGCGGGACGACAGAGTCACCTAGCCGCTCCCGCGCGGCGAGTACGGACGACAGATCGTCTTACTCGCCGCGCAGCAGCGCCTGCATGTCGGCGACCTGGCCGAGGTGGGCGAGCTTGTCGGGGTTCACCACCGAGTGGATCGCCTGGACGCGGCCGTCGGCGATCTCGAGCGTCATAGCGCCGAAGAGGCGGCCGTCGGCGTCTAGCAGCAGCGCGCCCGGCTGCCCGTTGAGGTCCACCCGGCGGACGAACGGACCGCCGAAGCGGCGGCCCGCCTTCGCCCAGTTGACGAGCGTGCGAGCGACGCGGTTGGCGCCGGAGAGCGCGCGGGCGAGCGCGGGGACCTTGCCGCCGCCGTCGCCGTGCAGGGCGACGTCGTCCGCGAGCAGCGCCTCGAGGCCGGCGAGGTCTCCCTCGGCCGCCGCGGCGAAGAAGCGGTCGGCGAGCGCATCGCGCCGCTCGCGCGAGGCGTCGAAGCGAGGACGGCGCGCCTCGACCGCCTTGCGCGCGCGGGTCGCGAGCTGGCGTGCGTTGTCCTCGCTCTTGCCGACGATCGCGGCGACCTCGTCGTAGGGGTAGTCGAAGACGTCGCGCAGCAGTAAGGCGGCGCGCTGCTCCGGCGTCAGGCTCTCGAGCAGCACGAGGAAGGCGAACGAGAGCGAGTCGGCCAGCTCGGCCCGCTCGGGAGGCAGGTCGTCGGTCGCGGTGACCAGCGGCTCCGGCAGCCATTCGCCGACGTACTGCTCGCGGCGGGCGCGCGCGGAGCGCAGCTGGTCGATCGCCAAGCGCGTGACGACGGTCGAGACGTAGGCCTGCGGGGACTCGATCCGCTCGCCCGCGGCGCGCGCCCGGTGCAGCCGCAGCAGCGCCTCCTGGACCACGTCCTCGGCGTCGCCGACGCTGCCGAGCATCCGGTAGGCGATCGCGAACCCGCGCCGGCGGAGCGCGTCGATCTCGTCGTCCTCGGCGGTGGCCATCGCCGCCTCAGCCCCGCGCCTCGCCGGCGAGGCTCTCCCACATGCTGCGGTGGCGCGGCTGCCAGCCGAGCTCGCGCTTCGCCTTGGCGTTCGAAGCGCCGCGCACCTCGGTCATCATGACCGTCGCGGCCTCGCCCGCAGCCAGCCGGCCGACGAACCGCGGGACGCGCAGCGGCCGCTTGGCGCCGATCGCCTCCGCGGTCGCCGGCAGCCACTCGCGTACCGGTGCGGGGGAGTCGTCGACGACGTTGTAGATCCCGGGCGCGCCGCGCTCGATCGCCAGCGCCGTCGCCTCGGCCGCGTCGGCGACGTGGACGAACGACCAGACGCCGCCGCCATCGCCTACGACCGGGAACTTGCGCGCCCGGATCTCGGCGACCTGCTCGCCCTCGGGCTCGAGCGCCATCGAGGTTCCCGGGCCGTAGAAGCCGCCGTAGCGCAGGACGACGCCCTCGATGCCGCCCGCGCCAGTGACCGCCTGCTCGAGGTGACGGATCGCCGCGTGGGTGGTGCGCAGCTGGCGCGGCGGGTCGGGGTCGAGCGGCTCGTCCTCGCTCTTCACGGGCGCGCCGTCGCGCGCGTACGGCCAGCCGGCGAAGCTCTGGGCGACGAAGCGCCGCGCCCCGACCGCGCGGGCGGCGGCGAGCAGGTGGTCGGTGCCCTCGGTCCGCAGCCGGTTGGTCATCGCGAAGGTCCGCTCGATGTGGCGGGCGTCGAGCCCGCCCGCGAGCGCTGTCAGCTGGTGGACCACCACCTCGGGCTCGGCCTCTGCCACAGCGCGGGCGACGGCGTCGGGATCGAGCGCGTCGGCGACCACGGGGGTGGCGCCGAGCGAGCGCAGGAGGTCGCGCTTGGCGTCCCGGCGCGTCATGCCCGTGACCTCATGACCGCGCTCGACCAGTCGCGGGACCAGCTGCCTGCCCAGCGCTCCCGTGGCGCCGGCTACGAGGATCTTCATGGCGAGCTCCTTTCTCGTGGGTGCTTACCCATCAGGACGGAGCAGGGGTGACGTCTGTGACAGCGCGGCGCGTCGGGGGCGGGCGGCTACGGCCCAGCACGGAGCCCCAGCCGCCGCTTCAGCGCCAGCACCCGTTCGGCGCTTTCGCGCACGCGCGAGCGAAAGGCAGGCGAGCGGCGGGCGGCGCGCAGCAGGCGCGGGTAGACGAGGTTCCAGCTGCCCGAGCCGGTCATCAGGACGATGTCGGCGCCGGCGGCGATCGAGCGAACGGCGGCGGTCGCGACGTCGGAGCGGTCGAGGACGGCCTGCGCCTCGATCGAGTCGGTGATCGCGACCCCGCGGAAGCCGAGCTGGTCGCGCAGGACGTCGGTGAGCAGGGTCCGGGACTGGGAGGCGATGCGGTCTGGATCGAAGGCGGGGTAGAGGGCGTGTCCGGCCATCACGAGCGGCGCGTCGGCGGCGACCGCGGCGCGGTAGGGCTCGAGGTCGGCGGCCTCGAGCTCGGCGCGCGGCGCGTCGATCGTGGCGGAGCCGTCGTCCGTGTTGACGGTCGCCCGGCCGAGGCCGGGGTAGTGCTTCACGGTGGCGGCGACGCCGGCACGCTCGTGCGCCTGGATCGCGGCCGTGGTGAGGGCGGCGACCTGGCGCGGGTCTCCGGGATAGAGCCGGCCTGGCAGCGCGCCCCCGCCGATCGGTGGCTCGACGTCGGCGACCGGGGCGAGGTTCACGTTGACGCCGGCCGATCGCAGTCCGCGCGCGGCCTCGGTCGCGGCGGCCCGGGCCTCCGCCGGCGTCGCCGTGGCGCTCTGCGGCGCGGCCGGCCCCGCGAACGGCACATTGCGGATCTCACCGCCCTCCTGGTCGGTTGCGATCAGTGCTCCGCTGCGGGCGGCGCCCTGGATCGACCGGGTCAGGCGTCGCAGCTGGGTCGCGTCGACGACGTTGCCGCCGAAGAGGATCACCCCGGCGCCCTCGCCGTCGCGCAGGCGGCGGCGGACGTAGCCGGGCGCCGACGTCCCGTCGAAGGCCATGACGAGCAGCTGGCCGACGGCCTGGCGCAGCGGCAGTGTGGGGCTGCCGGCAGACTGCGTCGTGAGGCCTGCGCCGCCGCCGTCATCGTCGCCGCCACAGGCAACGGCCAGCACGATCGTTGCCGCGACCGTCAGGGCCACCACCGACCCGAGGGGGCGGCGTCGAGGCGCTGGATCTTGCGGGCGCGTCATCGGCGCGGCGACTCTAGCCAGCGCCTTGGATTTTCACGTCGGTCGAGGCCCGCGGATCCGTACGTTGCCAAACACGCTCTCAGATACCTCAAGGGTCCCTGTACCCCGTGGAGATCGGCGAGTCCGTGCGGTCTACGGTCGCTCTAGAGCCAAATGTGTCCCTGCGGACGCTACCCCCTTGACACCCAGATACCCCAGAGTTTACCGTCTGTTCTCAGAAACTTTAGGTTTCCGTCTAAGCGGTGTGAGCGAGCGTCGAGCGCACGGCACGCCTGAGCGAGAGAGGACTGAGTTGATGTTTTCGAACTTGAAGGGGCGCTTCGGCGTCGTGGGCTTGTTGGCGGTCGTCATTGCGGTGGCGGTGTCGGTGGCGTCGGTGCCGGCTGTGGCTGAGCCTGTCGCGAACGCGTCGGCGAGCTTGGCGAAG
>DATABV010000096.1:0-9042 GCA_036259395.1 Thermoleophilaceae bacterium
CCCCGCAAGCGGGGGCGAGCCGGCGCTTGGATCGCGCGCGAGCGGCTTTGCCACTAGGCCCCTGGCTACTTGCTGCGGCGCAGCAGAGCCCGCCGTAGCGGCGGGCGACTGTGGTTGGCTTGGGCGAGCATCGCGTTGACGATGACGAGGCCGACGCCCGACGCGATGTTGGCGGTGCCGAGCGCTCCGAGCGCGCGTTGGATTCGCGCGGCGGGCTTCGGCGTGTCCTCGGCGGGCACCGTCCCGCGCTCGATCGGTACCGCACCCTCCGGCTCCGTCTTCGCCAGCCGGGCTCCCTCGATTCCGCTCGCGATGCCGGTCACGAGAGCGGCGATCGTCAGGCCGTCCTTCGCCTTGGCCAGGTCGCGCTCCCTGTTCGAAAGCCGGTCCGGACGCGTCTCGGTCAGGCGGGAGGCGAACCAGCCGGTGGCTACGGCGCCGAGCGAAACCGTGTTGATCAGGTTGTAGCCGTTCCATGCCGCGTTGACGACCTTGCCGCGCTCACGGTGGTCGCTGATCTGGGCCACGGATGGGTTGAGCGCGAACTTGCCGAACATGCTCCCCCCGAGCCAGCTTGCCAACCCCCAGTCGTGCGCCGCCCGGGCCGTCTCGGCGACTGTGTCGTTGATCATCGGAACCTCCTCGTTGGATGGGTCACGTGGGGTACCCATCCCGTCCCGGCCAAACCGTCTTCCAGGCCAGCAGGCTCAGTGGCGACGGCGGGCGTCAGCCCTGGACCGGCTCCACCCGCGTCGACAGCGCGGCTCCCCCGGCGAGGGTCTGGTAGACGACGCAGTAGCGCTCGGTGAGCTTGCTCAGCGTCGCCAGCGCGTCGGCGTCGGCGTCGGTGTCGACCTCGATCGTCAGCCGGATGGCCGCGAAGCCGACGGGCGCGTCGCGGGCGACGCCGAGCGTTCCACGAAAGTCGAGGTCGCCCTCGGCACGCACCTGCCCGGACCGGACCACGATCCCGAGCGAGGTGGCGACGGCGCGCAGCGTCACGCCCGCGCACGCGACGAGCGCCTCGAGCAGCATGTCGCCCGAGCACAGCAGCGAGCCGTCGCCGCCGGTCGCCGGGTGCAGACCGGCCTCGGCGAGCGCGCGTCCGGTCGTCACCGAGCACGAGATGCCCTCGCCGAGCGCTCCCTGGGCCGCCAGCGTGACGAGCGCGGCCTCCGGGTCGGACTCGTAGCGTTGCTTGAGCGGCGCCTGCACCGCCCTCAGGTCGTTGCGGTCCATGTCGAGCAGCGTATGCGGTCCGCCTCGGCCCGGACTGCAAGGCTTACCGCCCGGGACCAGACCGCTGAGGAGGCCGATCGATGGCAGCCAGGATCGTCGTGACGGAGTTCGTGTCGCTCGACGGGGTGATGGAGGCGCCGGGAGGGGAGCCGTTCAAGTACCCCGGGTGGACGTTCGAGTTCGACCGCGGTGACGACGGCAACCAGTTCAAGGTCGAGGAGACGCAGCAGTCCGACGGCCTGCTGCTCGGTCGCCGCACGTACGAGAGCTTCGCGGGCGCGTGGCCCGAGCGCGAGGGCGAGTTCGCCGACAGGTTCAACTCGATGCCGAAGTTCGTCGTCTCGACGACGCTCGGCGCGGCCGACTGGAACAACACGACCGTCCTCGACAGCGGCGACGCGACGGGCGACGTGCGCAGGCTCAAGCAGGAGTTCGACGGCGAGCTGCAGGTCCCGGGCAGCCACCGGCTCGTCCAGGAGCTGATCGAGAGCGACCTCGTCGACCAGATCAACCTGATGGTCTTTCCGGTGATCCTCGGGACGGGGAAGAAGGTCTTCGAGGAGAAGCCGGAGCGACGTGACCTGCGGCTCACGGAGTCGAAGGTCGTCGGCGAGGGCATCGCCGTGCTGATCTACGAGAAGTCCTAGAGCGGTTCCGTCGGGCGGGGGCGCCAGTCTTCACTCAGGTCGTGCGCCGACCGGCCCACCGGAGCCACCGGCGTCTCTCCCCCGAACCAGGAGCGAAGCAACCATGCCCATGCAGCCGAAGCTCGTCGTCGAGTTCATCGGGACCTTCTTCTTGGTGCTGACCGTCGGCTTGGCGGTCGCCAACGCGGGGGATCTGGCGCCGCTGGCGATCGGCGCCGTGCTGATGGTCATGGTCTTCGCCGGTGGGCACGTCTCGGGCGCCCACTTCAACCCGGCGATCAGCACTGCCGTCTACCTGCGCGGGAAGATGACCTCGACACAGGAGTACGGCGCCTACGTCGTGACCCAGCTCGTCGCGGCCGTCGTCGCGGCGCTGGTCGTGATGGCGCTCGGCTTCGACTACGACGAGGCGGCCGCGACAGCCGGCGCCGGCAAGATGCTGATCGCCGAGTTCCTGTTCACCTTCGGGCTCGCCTGGGTCGTGCTGAACGTGGCGACTGCGCGCGGCACGGAGGACAACTCCTTCTACGGCCTGGCGATCGGCTTCACGGTCGTCGCCGGTGCCTACGCGGTCGGGGCGATCTCGGGTGGCGCCTTCAACCCGGCCGTCGCGCTCGGCGCGATGGTGATGGGCCTGTTCTCGTGGGGCGATATCTGGATCTACGCGATCGCGACCCTGCTTGGCGGAGCGGTCGCCGCCTTCGTCTTCCTCTACACGCAGCCCGGCGAGAAGGTCACGGGCGACATGCGCGCCGCCGAGACCGAGGCATAAGGGTCGGAGGCTGGACAGCGCCCCGACGCGGCGCTACGTTCGGCGCTCACCCATAGAGGAGGCTGCTATGTCATCCGCTGTGCCGGACTCCGATCTCAAGACGCGCCATCGCGCGATGTGGGCGTCGGGCGACTACCCCTCGATGGTCGAGACCTTCCTGCTGCCGCTCGGGCCGCGGCTCGTCGACGCGTGCGGCATCGAGGCGGGGATGAAGGTCCTCGACGTGGCAGCGGGCACTGGCAACGCGTCGATCCCGGCCGCCGAGCGCGGCGCTGCCGTGACGGCGAGCGATCTAACGCCGGAGCTGCTCGACGCCGGGCGGCAGCGGGCCGAGGCCGACGGCCTCGAGCTGGAGTGGGTGACAGCCGACGCCGAGAGCCTGCCGTTCGAGGACGCGTCCTTCGACGTCGTGATGTCGTCGATCGGCGCGATGTTCGCGCCGCACCACCAGGACGTCGCCGACGAGCTCGTCCGGGTCTGCCGTCCGGGCGGCACGGTCGGGATGCTGAACTGGACGCCCGAGGGCATGATCGGCGCGCTGTTCCGCACGATGGGGCCGTTCGCGCCGCCACCACCGCCCGGCGCGCAGCCGCCGCCGCTGTGGGGAGGCGAGCAGCACCTGCGCGAGCTGTTCGGCGACCGGGTCGACTGGCGCACGCTGGAGCGCGACAACCTGGAGATCACCGCCTTCGACCGCCCGCGCGACTACGGCGAGCACTTCAAGGCCCGCTACGGCCCGACGATCGCCGCGCGCGCGAACGCCGCCAAGGACGGCCGCGAGGGCGAGCTCGACGACGCGCTCGACCAGTTCTGCGACGAGTGGAACCGCGGCAGCGACGACGACGCGCGCTTCGAGGCGGAGTACCTCGTCGCCGTCGCGACCGACCTGCTACTCGGGCGTAAGAGGTGCGGCGCCGAGCCGCAGCGGCTTGTCGGTCAGCAGCCAGCCGCCGTGGCCTCGCCGCGCGAGGCGGCCATCACGCTCCAGCTGCTTGAGAGCAGTCGACACGGACGGGCGGCGTGCGCCAACGAGCCTTGCGATCGTCTCGTGAGTCAGCTCCACCGGCACGACGACTCCGCCGGCCGTGACCTTTCCCCAGCGGTCGGCGAGCTGCGAGAACAGCATCAGCAGCCGCGTCTCGAGTCCCGTGGTGCAAGCGATCGCGCTCGCAAGCGCGAGCGCATGCGAGCGGCGCACCGTGCGCGCGACGAGTGCGCTGGTCAGCACCGGCCAGCGTGCCGCGGTCTCCGCGAAGCGCGCGCCGAGCAGCGCGAGGCGCGACTCCTCCAGCACGTGCCAGCGGACGAAGTAGGGCACCAGCGCGTCGTCGGCCGCTTGGACCCACGGATGGATGACGTCGCCCGGACCGAGCAGCTCCGCGCTCGCCACCTCCCCGATCACCACCTCGCGGCACATCAGGCCCGACACGATCAGGGCCCCGACGCGCCCATCGGTCGTTGAGTCGCCTTCCGCGCGCCGGGGGGTCCAGTCGCCGCGCTCCACCGTGACGGCCGGCGCGACGAGCGCCAGCCGCGCGTCGCGCCGGTCCTCCTCGGGTAGGACTTCCGCCAGGTCGGGATCGGCGTCCAGGAGGCGCACGATGTCCATGAGGGGGACGGTACAGACAACTCCCGTGCCGATTCACAGGCGGAATGAGTCCTACTCGGCTATCGGTTCTCGTCCAACACCGCGCCGTTCTCGCAGACGGCCGACCTCCGGAAGCTCAACCCGTCGATGAACACCGCCGAGTCGTACTCACGGTCGCCCTGATCGAAGAGCGATAGGTAGAGCTTGTGCCCGCCGGGCGTGACCCGAGTCGATGCGCGCAGCAGCCGCGTCGCCCCGTCGTAGGTCGTGCCCTTGGCTCGGGCGGCGTTGACGCTGGCGTCGCCGACCGCGTTGACGCTGATCCGGTTGCCCTCGGTGTCTCGCGCGAAGTTGCGGTCGGTCTCGATCGACGGATCGCCGACGGGACGTGTGTCCCACGTGGTCTTGTCGAGCTCGGCGACGAAGGCGTCGTTGAACTCCATGTTGACGAACTCCGGGAACTCCTCGCTGAGGAAGCGGAAGCGGAGGTCGAGGCAGTTGCGCCCCTTGGGCACCCTGATGTTCAGCCGCAGGATCGTGACGTCGCGGGCGCCGCGGATCGCCGGGCCGCCGGCATTCCTCCCGGTCGCGGGCCCGGAGTCCTTGTTGTCCGCGAGCAGCGCGGAGCCGGTGCTGAGGATCATGTAGGAGCCGCCGGAGAGCGGGAAGTCGGTCAGCGGCTTGGTCGACCGGGCCGCGACGTGGCCGTACGGCGGCCGGGCGGCGAAGACTGCACTCTTGATCGTCTTGCGGTTGGCGATCGTCCGCGCGATCTTCGTCGCCTCGATACGGGACGCCTGCCCCGAGTCAGCAACGATCTTGCCCTTGTCCGACTGCGCCACCGCAACGCCCGCGACGGCGGTCAGCGCCCCCAGCGCTGCCGTCCCCACACCGATCCTGCGCCTCGCCCGTCCCCACATCTCGCAAACCTCCGTTCACGCGAGGCCGTGACCTCGGCGTCTTGACATCGTCGTAGGTGTCGCTGTCCGTCTGCGACGCGGCTCACACGCGGCTTGTCACCGCGCTGACAGCTGAGGTTTGGCGCCGGACTGTCCTCCGCGGGCCGGACTTAGGGCGCGAACGCTGCCCGCACGCAGCCGTCCCGCTTCTCCTTGAAGATCTCGTAGCCGCGCGGGCCCTCCTCGAGCGACATCCGGTGGGTGAGCAGGAACGAGGGGTCGAGCTCGCCCTTCTGGACGTGCTCGAGCATCCGTGGCATGTAACGCTGCCCCGGCTGCTGCGAGGTTCGGATCGTGATCCCCTTGTTCATCAGCACGCCGAGCGGGAACTTGTCGATCACCCCGTAGACGCCGACGACCGCGAGCGTGCCGGCCTTGCGGCAGGCCATCGCCGCCTCGCGCAGCGCGCTGCCGCGATCGCTGTGCAGGTGCATCGCCTGCTTGACGCGGTCGTAGGCGTACTGCGGCCCGGTCCCGTGGGCCTCCATGCCGACCGCCTCGATGCAGGCGTCCGGCCCACGGCCGCCGGTCAGCTCGCGCAGCTCCTCGAGCACGCTGTCGGTCTCGCTGTAGTCGATCGTCTCGGCGCCGACCTTGTCGCGCGCGAGCGCCAGGCGCTCGGGCAGCCGGTCGATCGCGATCACGCGGCCGGCACCCAGCAGCAGGGCGCTGCGCTGGGCCATCAGCCCGACGCCGCCGCAGCCCCAGACCGCGACGGTGTCGCCCGGCTGGATGTCGCAGAAGTCGGCGCCCATGTAGCCGGTCGGGACGGCGTCGGAGAGGAACAGCGCCTGCTCGTCGGCGATGCCCTCGGGCACCTGGAAGCAGTTGACGTCGGCATGCGGCACGCGGATGTACTCGGCGTGCGAGCCGGCATAGCCGCCGAAGGGGTGCGTGTAGCCCGGGATGCCGCCGGTCGGGTAGCCGAGCACCGGCTCCTGCAGCTCGGGCTTCGGATTCGTGTTGTCGCATAGCGACCAGTGGTCGTGCTCGCAGTACCAGCACGATCCGCAGCCGAGGAAGGACGGCACGACGACCCGGTCGCCCGGCTTCAGCCTCGTGGTCTCACGTCCGGCCTCGACGACCTCGCCCATGTACTCGTGGCCGATCACGTCGCCCTCGCGCATGCCCGGGATGTAGCCGTCGACGAGGTGCAGGTCCGAGCCGCAGGTCGTCGTGAGCCGCACCTTGAGGATCGCGTCGTGGGGGTTGACGATCGAGGGGTCGGGGACGGTGTTGACCTGCAGGTCGTTGATGCCCATCCAGCACAGCGCTCTCATGCCGTCTCCTCTCCGGCGTCGTCGCGCGCCGCCGGGTTGCCCTCGGTGGTCGGAACCTCGCCGGTCTCGGCGAGCGCCTTCAGTCGTCTCACCGCCTTGCCGGCCAGCGCCTGGGTCGCCATGCCCGGCACTGCCGCCTCGAGCCGCAACTCGACCGTCGCGAGCGAGCCCCCGGCACCCTCGCGGTCGTCAGGGACGAGCTGCAGAGACGCCTCGGCGACCGCGATGCCGTCGAGGACCGCCGCCCGCGCCGCCTCGTCGCTCCACAAGCGCTGCACGTCCTCGATCGGGCGACGGATCGGAAGCGACCGCCGACCCTCGGTCGCCCCGGGGCGGACCTTCGCAACTACGGCCTGAGCCTTGCCCAGCACTGCGTCTTTGCTGATCGGAAGCTTGGTCTTCATTCCGGCCCGTTACCCGTCAGGCCGACCCTCAACCGGGGAGATCGAGGCGCCTTACTGCGGCGGTGTCACCGCTCGAGACGCCACCGCTGACACGTCTCCAGATCCCATCTGGCTCGCCTGCGCGTCGGTCGAAGCGGCTACGTCGAGCGGCCGGTCGGACGCCGGCTCGTCGGACGACGACATCGGCTCGCTCGGGGCCCGGGGTCGGGTCGTCTCCGTCTTCGTGGGCCTAGTCGGCCCTACGAACCTCACCAGTCTCCGCATCGCTGCCCCTTCGAGTCGCTCCCTAGCGGTCCCCTACCCACAGCAAGCTGTCTGAAAACGACAATCCGCACGAACGGTGGTAGAACCTCGCGGGTGGACGGGCTGACGCGGCAGAGCGAGGTCTATCTGGACGGCGTCTCCGGACGGCGACCGCGCGTTCCGACCGACCTCACCCAGCTCGAGGACCGCGCGCGCGAGACGATGAGCCGTGAGGCGTTCGCCTACGTCGCGGGAGGAGCCGGGACGGGCTCGACGATGCGCGCGAATCGCGCGGCCTTCGAGCGGCAGCGGATCGTGCCGCGGATGCTGCGCGACGTGTCGGCGCGCGACACGAGCGTCGAGCTGTTCGGTCGCCGGCTGGCGGCGCCGTTCCTGCTCGCGCCGATCGGCGTTGCCGAGATGGCCCACCGCGACGCCGACCTGGCGACGGCTCGCGCCGCTCGCGGCGAGGGGATCCCGATGATCTTCTCCAACCAGGCGTCCGAGCCGATGGAGGCCTGCGCGCGAGAGCTTGGCGACAGCCCGCGCTGGTTCCAGCTCTACTGGAGCAAGTCGGACGCGCTGGTCGAGAGCTTCGTGGGAAGGGCGGAGGCGTGCGGCTGCGAGGCGATCGTCGTCACGCTCGACACGACGCTGCTCGGCTGGCGGACGCGCGACCTCGATCTCGGCTGGCTGCCGTTCCTGCGCGGGATGGGGATCGGCCAGTACACGAGCGACCCGGTCTTCCGCCGTCTCGTCGCGGAGGCGAAGGCGCGTCCGGACCCCGACGCGCCGAAGCCCCGTCCGACGCCGGCGGCGCTCAAGACGCTGTCCGCGCTGCTGCGGCGGCGCGTCTCGCGGGCGTCGGTGCAGCGCTTCGTCGAGATCTACTCGCGGCCGTCGCTGAGCTGGGACGACCTGCCGTTCCTGCGCGAGCGGACGAAGCTGCCGATAGTGCTCAAGGGAATCTGCCACCCCGACGACGCCCGCCGCGCGCTCGACGCCGGGATCGACGGCGTGATCGTCTCCAACCACGGCGGTCGGCAGGTCGACGGCGCTATCGCGACGCTCGACGCCCTGCCTGGTGTGGCGGAGGCGATCGACGGCCGCATCCCCGTGCTGCTCGACAGCGGCGTGCGCAGCGGCGCCGACGTCTTCAAGGCGCTTGCGCTCGGCGCGCGTGCCGTCCTGCTCGGCCGGCCCTACATCTACGCGCTCGCGCTCGCAGGCGAGGCGGGTGTGCGCCAGGTGCTACGCGACGTGCGAGCGGACTTCGACCTGACGATGGGGCTGGCCGGCTGCGCCTCGGTCGACGAGATAGGCGCCGAGTCGCTGACTGACGCCGGGTCGCTCGGCGCCGCTACGTCGCCTGCCCGACCGGCCTGATGAGGACGTCGTTGACGTCCACGTGCGGCGGCTGCGAGACGGCGTAGATCACGGCGCGTGCGACGTCGTCGGCCTCGAGGCGGCCGTCGCCGGGATTGTCGAAGAAGGGCGTCTCGACGCCGCCGGGCTCGACCAGCGTGGTCCTGATGCCGCTGTCGACGAGCTCCGCCCGCACCGCCTCGGCCATCGCCGTGACGGCCCACTTCGTGCAGGAGTAGAGGCTGCCCGGCAATGCCCGGCGACCGGCGACCGAGCCGGTCAGCAGCACGTGGCCGCGCGACTCGCGCAGCGCCGGCAGCGCCGCGCGCACCGTGTAGGCGGCGCCGAGCACGTTGGTCAGGACCATCTCGCGCCAGTGCTCCGGCGTCTCCTCGAGCCAGCCGCGCTTGGCGCCGAAGCCGGCGTTGGCGAACGCGACGTCGAGGCGCCCGAACGAGTTGAGGGCCGCCGCCACCAGTGCCGCGTTGTCGTCCCAGCTCGTCACGTCTGTGGCCACCGCGAGCGCGCGCTCGCCGCCCCCAAGC
>DATABV010000097.1:0-3091 GCA_036259395.1 Thermoleophilaceae bacterium
GCCGTTGCCGGCGACGACGGTCGCCGCAGCCTGGGCGCGCTCGGCGCGGCGACGGCGCACGTGCTCGCCGAGGACGACGGCGGCGAGACCGGCCCGGTAGGCGGCGTAGGGCCACAGCGCGCTGTCGCGCTCGACGACCCGGATCAGCGCCTGCGAGGCGAGCGTCGAGGCGAACGAAGCGGCGGTCCCGGCGGCAAACGCCGGTCGCTGCGCGGCGGGGAGCCCGCGCCGTCGCAGGCGCGCGCTCTTGAGCACGGCGGCGCCGACGATCACCGGCAGCGCGACCGTGCGCGAGAGGAAGTTCGCATGGCGGCGGTCGAACCCCCGCCAGCGGGCGGCGCTGAGGGTCGCGCCGTTGCGCGAGACCCCCGGGACGAGTGCGGCGGCCTGGGCGAGCCCGAGCGCGAGCCCGTCGCGGAGCCCGGCGCGGTCGCTGAGGCGGCGCTGCGGGACGCGGTCGGCGGCTACCATCGCCGCCGCTCCGCCGAGCAATCCGAGCGCCGTCGGAACCGGCCCGCCGAGGCGGCGCTCGATCTGGCGCTCGAACGCGAGCCCGACCGCCGCCGCGGGCGCGAACGACAGCGCCAGCACCGACGCCTTGCGCGCGTCGAAGGAGCGCATCTCGTCGGCGATCACCCGCCTCTGTCCGACGACGAGCGCGGCCGCAGCGCCGGCGTGCAGTGCGACCTCGAAGCTCTTGCGCAGCTCCGGGTCCCGGCGCTCCCATCCCCAGCGCCCGAGCCAGGGGATCAGCGTCAGGTGAGCCGAGCTCGAGACGGGGAGCAGCTCCGTCGGGCCCTGGACCGCCCCGAGCGCAAGCGCCCGGCCGGCCGGGATCGGCAGCGGCTCCATCGGGCGGGGCCCCGCCCCTACGCCTCCGTCTCGGCGGGCGTGGCGTCGCGGCCGCCGCGCTTCGACGGCTTGCCCTCTCCGGGCCCCCCACGTCGCCACCGGATCAGTGCCCAGACCGCGAGCGCGACCAGGGCCGCGAGCACGACGTAGTCGAAGTAGTGGAGCTTGTCGCGCCACTCCTCCCACCGCTCTCCGACCTCGACGCCGATCACACCGAGCAGCAGCACCCAGGGCACGCACCCGGCTGCCGTGTACAGCGTGAACCGGCCGAGCGGCATCCGCGCCGCACCCGCGGGCGTGGAGATGAAGGTGCGGACGATCGGGAGCATCCGGGTGAAGAAGACGGTCGCGGCTCCGTAGCGCTCGAACCACTCCTCGACACGTTTCATCTGCTTCGGGCTGACGTGAAAGATCGGGTACTTCTCGAGAATCTCGGTCCGCCCGTAGTAGCCCATCGCGTAGCCGCCCCAGGAGCCGACGACATTGCCGAGCACCCCTGCTGCGGTGATCCCGAGCAGCGTCAGGTCGCCCTCCTCGACCTTGAACCCAGCGAACAGCATCGTCGCCTCGCTCGGCATCGGGATGTTCGCGCTCTCGACGAGCATCAGCAGGAAGATGCCGAGGTAGCCGATCTCGCCGATCACGTCGACGCAGAACTCGACCAGGGGGTCCACGATGAAGTCGGTCATGAGAACGCGGCATGGTAGGCGACGGCGATGAGAACGGATTCCCGCCCCCCCGCCGAGCGCGACTAGACTCGGTGCCCGCGTGGATCGTCTCATGGACCCCGTCTACAGGCACCGCGCGGCGCAGCTGGCGATCGACGCCTGTCTCGTCGCGCTCGCCTTCTACGCCGCCTTTCGGCTGCGCTTCCTCGAGACTGAGGGTGGCGTCCCCGATCACTACCGCGAGATGCTCTGGGGATCGATCGGGTTCGTCGTCGTCGGCAAGCTCGTCGTCTTCTGGGGCTTCGGCCTGTACGAGAAGTGGTGGCGCTACTTCCGCCTCCCCGACTACTTCGACGTGTTCAAGGCGGTCGCGGTATCGAGCGCGATCATCGCAATCGCCCTCTGGCTGTTCCGCCCGTTCGACGACCCGATCCCCCGCTCGGTCGTCGTCACCGACTTCCTCCTGACGCTGGTCCTAGTCGGCGGCGCCCGCCTGCTGGTGCGGATGGTCGTCGAGCGCCCCGATCGCCACCGCCGCAGCGGAGCGGGCGAGCGCAGCGTGCTCGTCGTCGGCGCCGGCTCGGGCGGCCAGATGGTCGTCCGCGAGATGCAGCTCAACCCGAACCTCGGCAATCGCGCGATCGGATACCTCGACGACGACCCGCGCAAGCGCGGGATGCGGCTGCACGGCGTCAAGGTCCTCGGCTCGACCGACGAGGTCGGCCAGGTCCTCGACGACACCCGGCCAGACGAGGTCACGATCGCGATCCCCTCGGCGCCCGGCGAGCTGCGCGGCAGGGTCGTCGCGGCCTGCCGCGATCGCGGGATCGCGGTGCGGACGCTGCCGACGGTGTTCGAGCTGCTGCGCGGTGGCGTCCAGCTCACCCGGCAGCTGCGCGAGGTCCAGGTCGAGGACGTGCTCGGCCGCGAGCCGATCCGGATGGAGCTCGACCGCGTCGGCGCCTACCTCCAGGAGAAGGTCGTCCTCGTCACAGGCGCCGGCGGCTCGATCGGGTCGGAGCTCGTCAGGCAGATCGCCCGGGTGCGGCCGAAGCTGATCGTGATGCTCGACCACGCCGAGGACAACCTGTTCCGGATCGACCGCGAGATGATCGAGGAGCGCCACTTCACCCGGGTCGAGTCGGTGCTCGCCGACTGCAAGGAGGGGGACCGGATGCTGGAGGCGATGCAGCGCTTCCATCCGGACGTCGTCTTCCACGCCGCCGCCTACAAGCACGTGCCGCTGATGGAGGGCAACCCCCTCGAGGCGGTGCGCAACAACGCGATCGCGACCCGCGTCGTCGCCGAGACCGCCGCCGCCTCCGGCTGCGAGCGGTTCGTGCTCGTCTCCACCGACAAGGCGGTCAACCCGCGGACGGTGATGGGGGCGTCGAAGGCGATGGCCGAGTGGATCGTCGAGGCCGCCCGCCACAAGCATCCGCAGACGCGCTTCATCACGGTTCGCTTCGGCAACGTCCTCGCCTCGTCGGGCAGCGTCGTCCCGATCTTCCGCGCCCAGATCGAGCGCGGCGGGCCGGTCACGGTCACCGACCCGGAGATGACGCGCTACT
>DATABV010000098.1:0-25637 GCA_036259395.1 Thermoleophilaceae bacterium
GTCGGGGAAGCCGCGGCCCTCGTTGATCTCGGTCTGCTCGGCGCGCGAGACGACGTCGCGCGAGGCGAGCTCCATCTTGTTCGGCGCGTACTTCTCCATGAAGCGCTCGCCCTGGGCGTTGTAGAGGTGGGCGCCCTCGCCGCGCGCTCCCTCGGTGATCAATAGGCCAATCCCCGCGAGCGTGGTGGGGTGGTACTGGACCATCTCCATGTCCATCAGCGCGGCGCCGGCGCGGTAGGCCTGGGCGATGCCGTCGCCGGTGCAGATCAGAGCGTTCGTCGTCGGGTCGAAGATCTGGCCGTTGCCGCCGGTGGCGAGGATCACGGTCTTGGCGGTGAACAGCTCGATCGAGCCGTCGCGGATGTTGCGCGTCACCGCGCCGGCGATCCGGCCGTCGGCGTCCTTGACCAGCGCCGTGGTGAACCACTCCTCGAAGCGCTCGACCTCATCGTGCTTCATCAGCTGCTCGTAGAGGACGTGCAGGATCGCCTGACCGGTGATGTCTGCGACGTAGTAGGTACGGGCGGCCGAGGCGCCGCCGAAGGCGCGCGTGCCGAGCTTGCCCTGCTCGTTGCGGTGGAAGGTGACGCCGAGGTGCTCGAGGTGGAGGATCTCGTCCGGCGCCTCGCGGCACATGATCTCGATCGCGTCCTGGTCGCCGAGGTAGTCCGAGCCCTTGACCGTGTCGAAGGCGTGCGACTCCCACGAGTCCTCGGGGTTCAGCGCCGCGTTGATGCCGCCCTGGGCCGCATTGGAGTGCGAGCGGACTGGGTGGACCTTGGAGATGATTCCCACCGACGCTCCGCCCTCGGCGGCCGCGAGGGCCGCGCGCTGGCCGGCGAGGCCGGCTCCGATTACGAGGACGTCGTGCTGTGGCATGGGTGGGGAGGGGTGAAGCGGCGGCGATCCTATCCGAACGATCCGGCTGCGGGACTCTGCCCGCCCGGCTCAGACGACGACGGACGAGCCCTGAAGCGCGCGCCGGACGTCGTCGGCGGTGATCACGCCGCGCAGCTGCCCGTCGCCGTCGACTGCCATCAGCGCCCCGAGCCGGACGAGCCCCTCGCGGCCGAGCAGCGCCTCGAGCGGCTCGTCGGCGCTGACGCGCAGCGAGCTCTCGGCGTCGGCGGAGTCATTCGCCATCACCGACGCGACGGTCCGGCTCGGCCGCACCGCCTCGGGCAGGCCGCCGATGCTCTGCTCGGTCACCAGCCCGACGAGCCGGCCGTCGGCCTCGACGACCGGGAACCAGGGCCAGCCGTAGCGCAGGAAGTACTCGTCGAGGCACGGTCGACCGTCAGCCCGGCTGGGATGGCCACCGGCTCGGCGTCCATGACGTCGGCGACCGAGACGCCCTCGATGCGGCTCGTCAGCTCGGTCTGGGCGATCGCCCCGCGCGCCGCCTGGTTGAGGAAGACGCCGATGATCCCGAGCCAGATGCCGCTGACGATCGCGCCCGTGAGCGCGAAGAGGATGCCGGCGCCGATCATCAGGTAGGCGAAGCCGCGACCGAGCGTCCCGGCGAAGCGCGTGGCGCGGTTGCGGCTGCCGGTCGCCTTCCAGGCGATCGCGCGCGCGATCCGCCCGCCGTCGAGCGGGAAGCCCGGGATCAGGTTGAACAGCAGGAGCGCGAGGTTGACGAAGCCGAGATAGCCGAGGACGGCAAGCGTCTCGTCGTCGCCGCTGGCGTCGAAGCCGACCGCGTGCGTCGCCTCGTGCGATCCGGCGATCGCGGCCGCGGCCAGCCAGCACGCTGCCGCGATCAGCAGCGTCACCAGCGGGCCGGCGGCCGCCACGCGGAACTCCTCACCGGCGCTCTTGGAGTCGCGCTCCATCTTCGCCACGCCGCCGAACATCCAAAGGTCGATGCCGCTGATCCCGATGCCCGAGCGGCGTGCCTCGAAGGCGTGCCCGAGCTCGTGCAGCAGCACGGAGAGGAAGAACAGCAGCGCCGAGACGACTGCCAGCGCGAACGCCGTGCTGCCCTGCGGAAAGCGGTCCTCGTAGTAGCCCGAGAGTGACCAGATGATCAGGAAGAGGACGAAGAACCAGCTCGGGTCCACCCCGATGCGTATCCCGAAGACGCGCGCGACTTGGATCGATCCGCCGCCGAACACTCGATACATGGTGGCAGTAACCTGCGCCCGCCGATCAGCGACGGACCAGCGAAGGGACGACCCGGTGGCGAAGATCGAAGTCAAGAACCCGATCGTCGAGCTCGACGGCGACGAGATGACCCGGATCATCTGGGCGTTCATCAAGGAGCAGTTGATCCTTCCCTACCTGGACGTCGAGCTCGAGTACTACGACCTCGGCATCGAGAGCCGCGACTTGACCTCGGACCAGATCACCGTCGACGCCGCAAATGCGATCAAGCGCCACGGGGTCGGCGTCAAGTGCGCGACGATCACCCCCGACGAGGCGCGCGTCGAGGAGTTCGGCCTCAAGGAGATGTACCGCTCGCCGAACGGCACGATCCGCAACATCCTCGGCGGCGTCATCTTCCGCGAGCCGATTGTGATCTCGAACATCCCGCGGCTCGTGCCGGGCTGGACGAAGCCGATCGTGATCGGCCGCCACGCCTTCGGCGACCAGTACCGCGCCACCGACCTGGTCGTTCCGGGCGAGGGGTCGCTGACGCTCACCTACACGCCGCGCAACGGTGACGACCCGATCGAGCTCGACGTCTACGACTTCCCGGGCGGTGGCGTCGCGATGGCGATGTACAACCTCGACGACTCGATCCGCGACTTCGCGCGCGCCTCGATGCGCTACGGCCTCGAGCGCGGCTACCCGGTCTACCTCTCGACCAAGAACACGATCATGAAGCGTTACGACGGCCGCTTCAAGGACCTGTTCCAGGAGATTTACGAGAGTGAGTTCAAGGCCGACTTCGACGCTGCCGGGATCACCTACGAGCACCGGCTGATCGATGACATGGTCGCCGCCGCGCTGAAGTGGGAGGGCGGCTACGTCTGGGCGTGCAAGAACTACGACGGCGACGTCCAGTCCGACACCGTCGCGCAGGGCTTCGGCTCGCTCGGGCTGATGACGAGCGTGCTGATGACGCCCGACGGCAAGACCGTCGAGGCCGAGGCCGCGCATGGGACGGTCACCCGTCACTTCCGTCAGCACCAGCAGGGCAAGCCGACCTCGACCAACCCGATCGCATCGATCTTCGCCTGGACGCGTGCGCTCGCCGCGCGTGGCCGGATGGACGAGACGCCGACGGTCAGCGAGTTCGCCGAGACGCTCGAGCGGGTCTGCGTGGAGACGGTCGAGAACGGCCAGATGACCAAGGACCTCGCCCTGCTGGTCGGGCCCGACCAGCCGTTCCTGACGACGCAGGAGTTTCTCGCCGCTATCGACGGCCGCCTCGAGCAGGCGATGACGAGTCGTTAACGGCCAACAGCCAACTACCCCAGGAGAGAGTCAACCCGTGAGCAACCCCGTCAAGGTAACCGTCACCGGCGCCGCCGGGCAGATCGGCTATGCGCTGCTCTTCCGGATCGCGAGCGGGCAGCTGCTCGGCCCGGACGTCCCCGTCGAGCTGCGTTTGCTGGAGATTCCGCAGGCGATCAAGGCCGCCGAGGGAACGGCGATGGAGCTCGACGACTGCGCCTTTCCGCTGCTCGCCGGAGTCGAGATCAGCGACGATCCGAACCGCGCCTTCGACGGCGTCAACATCGCGCTGCTCGTCGGCGCGCGACCGCGCTCGAAGGGCATGGAGCGCGGTGACCTGCTCGAGGCCAACGGCGGCATCTTCCGCCCCCAGGGCCAGGCGATCAACGCGCATGCTGCCGATGACGTGAAGGTGCTGGTCGTCGGTAACCCGGCCAACACCAATGCGCTGATCGCGATGTCGAACGCCCCCGACGTCCCGCGCGAGCGGTTCACCGCGATGATGCGGCTCGATCACAACCGTGCGATCTCCCAGGTGGCGAGCAAGCTCGGCCGGCCGGTGTCGGATTTCACCAACATGACCGTCTGGGGCAACCACTCCGCGACGCAGTATCCGGACCTCTTCCACGCGCAGGTCGACGGCCAGAGCGTCGCCGAGGCGGTCGGTGATCAGGCGTGGATCGAGGAGCAGTTCATCCCGACCGTCGCCAAGCGCGGAGCGGCGATCATCGAGGCGCGCGGCGCGTCGAGCGCAGCGTCGGCCGCCAACGCGGCGATCGACCACGTCTACGACTGGGTCAATGGCACGCCGGACGGAGACTGGGTCTCGATGGCCGTGCCGTCGGACGGCAGCTACGGCGTCGCCGAGGGAATCGTCTCGAGCTTTCCCTGCACGACCGTCGACGGACAGTGGTCGATCGTCCAGGGCCTGGAGATCGACGACTTCTCGCGCCAGCGGATCGACGCCTCGGTCTCCGAGCTATCGGAGGAGCGCGAGGCGGTCAAGGGACTCGGACTGATCTAGGTCGGGGGGCTCACGCCCCCCGGGCCCCCCGGTGGCGCCTGGCCGGCTTGCCAGGGCCCCGGGGTGGCGGGATCAGGCCGGGTACCAGCCCTTGTCCTTCTTCTTCACCTTGCCGTCCTGCTCCAGGCCTGGCAGGACCCGGTACAGGTAGTTCGGCTGGATCTTCATCGCCTTGGCGAGCTCGGGGATGGTGATTCCCGGCTGACCGGCGACGAGGTCGAGCGCCTGCTGAGCGCGCTTGCCCGAGCCGCGCGGACGGCCACGGCGACCGCTGCCGGTCGATCCCGAGCTGCGGCGACGACGGGCGGGCCTCGACGGCGCGCTGGTCGCGGTGCGGCTACGGCCACCGCCGCCATTGCCGTCGACGCCCTGCAGGGCGGCGGCGGCCTCCTCGAGCTGCCGATACTCCTCGACCAGCGGCGCGAGCTCGCGACGGCGAGCCTCGATGTCCTTCAGCGTCTTCTTCAGGAAGTCGGTCACTGTGGGGGGAACCTCCTCGTAGTTCGCCTGGCCGGGAGGGGGTAGGGGATCCCGAGCAGACCGTTATCTGAACAGTGTTACAGATGGTGAATTCGGGACTGCTCTCCCTGCGCCAGAAGGACCATGTTCTTATCTCCATGGCACCCGCAGTGGACGGTTACTCGACCATCGCGCGCAGGCGGTCGAGCGACTGGTCGAGCTCACCGGCCGTGACGCGTCGTACGACCGGCCCGGCAAACCTGCCGAGCGGTCCGCCGGGGAGGGCGAACTCGTTCGTGTACGTGAAGCGCGTGCCGCCGCCTGCGTTGGGCGTCAGCTCGTAGGTCACTCCCGCGTGCGAGCGCATCGGTCCGCTGCCCTCCCAGACGACCTTGCGTGCCGGTTGGGCCTCTATGACCTTCCAGTGAACGGTGAAGCCGCGACCGGCGAGCTGCAGCCTTTGTGTCAGCTCGGACCCGCGCTCGAGCGGTCCCGCGGGCGCGTGCTCGAGCGCGGCGTGAATCGTGACCCACCGCTCGAGGCAGTTCGGATCCATGATCACGTCGTAGAGTCGCTCCGGGCTCGCCGCGATGTCGATCGAACGCTCGACCTTCACCAGGCCGCCAGCTCCTCGAACGACTCCCACTCGGCGAGCGCGCGGTCGATCGCCCGCTCCAGTGGCAGCGGCTTGATTCCGTACAGCTGCGGCGCTGCCAGCGCATTGCGTGGCAGCAGGTCGTGCTCGAGGCTCTCCATCAGCGGGCGGACTAGCTCGAGCGGCTGCCCGGTGATCGCCGCGACCACCGCGCTGGCGGGTGGAGTGAGTGACACGCCGAGCCCGACGGGCGTCCGGCCGACGCCCATCTGCTCGGCGATCCGCTCGATCATCTCGCCGTAGCTCACCATGTCGGGACCGGCGATGTCGAGTGAGCGGCCTGCGGTAGCGGGAAGGCTCGCGGTTCGCGCGAGGAACTCGATCGCGTCGCGCTCGGCGATCGGCCGCGTGACGTTGTCTCGCCAGGCTGGCAGGGGCAGCAGGCGCAAGCGCTCGACGAGCCGTACGAGGATCCGAAACGACGCCGAGCGGGCGCCGATCAGGATCGAGGCCCGCAACGCCGTCGCGCCTGGTGCAGCGTCGAGCAGGATCCGCTCGACCTCGAGGCGCGATGCGATGTGCGGCGACACCGGCCCGTTCGCCGGCGCGAGGCCGCCGAGATAGACGACGCGCTCGACTCCGGCAGCGCTCGCATCGGCGGCGAAGCGCTCGGCGGCGCGGCGGTCACGCGTCGCGAAGTCGTGCTCGCCCTCGGCCACGGCCTCCATCGAATGGACGAGGTAGTAGGCGACCGAGCAGCCCTCGAGCGCTGCTCGGACGCCGGTGCCGTCGAGCAGGTCGCCCTGGGCGATCTCCACGCCCTCCAACGGCTGCACGCGGACGGAATCGCGTGCGAGCGCGCGCACCGCACGGCCCTCGCTGCGCAGTCGTTGGACGAGCCGTCCGCCGACGTAGCCCGTCGCTCCGGTGACCAGCTCCATGGGGGCCATTGAAGCCGGTCGGCACGGGGGTCTGCGCCGCGACCGAAGCTCGCCCCCCGCCAAACATCGCAAAGAGCGGGGCAGATCCTGAAATCCCTGCATTTTCGGGGAAACGCAAAAAGCCGGGATTTGCGGGTTCGGGCCCTACCCACATGTGAACGTTTCGTAACCATGCTCGCTCCGCCCCAGGCAAGCGACCCCCTCAGGAGAGACGACCGCTAGATGAAGAAGAAGGCGAAGCGCGTGAGCTGCGAGGACTGCTTCTTCCAGAAGAACCAGTTGTGCGCGCTGGAGCTCGAAGAGCCGTGCACGACCTTCCGGCCCGCCGAGCGGAACCTCGCGCCGGAGAAGCAGCTGGCGTTCTCCTTCCGCACCGAGCGGACGTGGTCGGCGTATGCGTTTCCTCAGCCGGGGTAGCGGCCGCACGACGGGAGACGAATGCCCGTTCCGCTTGGGAATCGCTGCTCGGGCATCCGTCTCCCGCCGGCGGAGCGGCGCTGGCGGTTGATCGGCTGAGGTCTGTCACGGGTAGGGTGCCGCCATGCGGCTGACGGTGCTTGGGAAGTCCCCGGCGTGGCAGGACATCGACGGGGCGTGCTCGGGGTATCTGCTGCAAGAGGGGGACACGGCGGTCCTGCTCGACTGCGGCAACGGCGTCTTCGGGAAGCTGCGCAAGTTCGTCGACTACGTCGACGTCGACGCGGTGGTGATCTCCCATCCGCATGCGGACCACTTCATCGACCTCGTCCCCTACTCCTACGCGCTGATTCATGCGCCGCGGCAGCAGCCGGTTCCGGTGCCGCCGTGGCCGGGGACCGAGTCGCCCGCGCGGCCGCGGCTGATCGTGCCGCCGGGCGCGCGCGAGACGTTCCGCAAGGTCGTCGGCGCCTGGGGCAACGAGGACCTGATCGAGCAGGCGTTTGAGCTCGAGGAGTACGCGGTCGGCACGGTCGTCGAGGTCGGGCCGCTGCGCTTCGACTTCGCGGTGATGCCGCACTTCGTCGACGCCCACGCAGTGTCGGTCACGTCTTCGAACGGCGGCGGCCGGCTGGCGTTCAGCGCCGACTCGCGGCCGGCGCAAGAGCTCGTCGAGTTCGCGCGCGGCGCCGACGTCTTCCTGGTCGAGGCGACGTTGCCGCGTCCAGAGCGGAGCGGGGTCCGCGGCCATCTGACCGCCGAGGAGGCGGGCGAGCACGGACGCGACGCCGCAGTCGGACGTGTCGTCCTGACTCACATCTCCGACGAGCTGGATCTGGAGCAGGCGGTCGAGCGCGCGGCGGAGGCCTTCGGCGGGCCGGTCGAGGTCGCACGCGAGGGCGCCGCCTACGAGATCTGACGCTCGCCGCGCTCGGTTACGCTGCGCGCGTGAGCCCTGAGCGTGACCTGTTCGCCAACTTCGAGCGGATGCGGCGTGAGATCGACGAGCTGTTCGGCGACGTCTTCGAGCGCGCGGGGCTGCGCGGGCGCGGCTTCTCGCCGTCGGTCGACGTCTACTACGTCGACGATCCGCCACGCGCGGTCGTCCGGGCGGACCTCGCGGGAGTCGACATCGCCGACGTGGCGCTCGAGGTCCGCGGTCGCCAGCTGTTGATCGCAGGCGAGCGCCGAACCGGTCAGGCCGAGAACCGGCTCTACCAGCAGATCGAGATCGAGCATGGGCACTTTCGCCGCACGGTCGAGCTCGGCGCCGACGTCGTGGCCGACCAGGCACGCGCGAGCTACGAGGACGGCGTGCTGGTCGTCGAGGTGCCGCTGGCGCGACCGGAGACGGCCGTCCGCCGGATCGCGATCCGCGAGGCGTCCGAGTAGCGGTGACGCCGACGATCGAGATCCCGACGCCCGACGGACGCACCCAGGAGATTCCGGTCGGCGCGACGCGCCTGCCCGAGGCGCTGCCGGTGCTGCCGCTCAAGGACAGCGTGCCCTTCCCCGAGATGCTGACCCCGCTGGCCGTCGGTCAGCCGCGGTCGGTCCAGTTGGTCAACGACGTGCTCGGCGGCAACCGGATGCTCGTGATGGTCGCCTCGCGCGATGGCGAGGTCGAGAACCCGGGCCCGGAGCAGCTCTATTCGGTCGGGGTCGTCGGCGTCGTCGCGCGAATGCTCAAGGTGCCCGACGGCAGCCTGCGGATCCTCGTCCAGGGAGGGCAGCGCGTCGAGCTCGGCGACACGGTCCAGCGCGACCCGTATCTGATCGCGCGGATCGTCGCCGCCCCCGACGTGCTCGAGCCGTCGCCGGAGCTCGAGGCGCTGTCGCGCAACGTCCAGCAGACGTTCACCCAGATCGTCGAGCAGGTGCCGTACCTGCCGGAGGAGCTGCAGCTCGCGATCGCCAACGTCGACGATCCGGCGGAGCTCGCGCACATGATCGCCGGCTCGCTGCGGATCAAGACCGAGGAGCGCCAGGAGCTGCTCGAGGAGCGCGACGTCGCCAAGCGCCTGCGGCGGCTGTCCGAGCTGCTCGCACGCGAGGCGGAGCTGATCTCGATCGGCTCGAAGATCCAGTCGCAGGTCGAGTCCGAGATCGACAAGGGCCAGCGCGAGTTCTTCTTGCGTCAGCAGCTCAAGGCGATTCAGGAGGAGCTCGGCGAGACCGACGAGGCGGCCGCCGAGGCCGCCGAGCTGCGCGAGCGGATCGAGGCGGCCGGTCTTCCCGAGCACGCCGCCAAGCAGGCCGAGCGCGAGCTGTCGCGCTTCGAGCGGCTGCCGCCGCAGTCGGCCGAGCACGGGACGATCCGCAACTACCTCGAGTGGCTCGCCGACCTGCCCTGGTCGAAGTCGACCGAGGACCACATCGACCTCGAGGCGGCGCGCGAGGTCCTCGATCGCGACCACTACGACATCGAGAAGGTCAAGGACCGGATCCTGGAGTTCCTCGCGGTGCGCAAGCTCAAGCCCGACGCGCCGAGCTCGATCCTCTGCTTCGTCGGGCCGCCGGGCGTCGGCAAGACGTCGCTCGGCCGCTCGATCGCCGCGGCTATCGGCCGCGAGTTCGAGCGCATCTCGGTCGGCGGCGTGCGCGACGAGTCGGAGATCCGCGGCCACCGCCGCACCTACGTCGGCGCGATGCCGGGCACGATCGTCCGCGCGCTGCGCGACGCCGGTTCGAACAACCCGGTGCTGATGATCGACGAGATCGACAAGATGGGCGCCGACTTCCGCGGGGATCCCTCGAGCGCGATGCTCGAGGTGCTCGATCCCGAGCAGAACGGCAGCTTCCGCGACCACTACCTCGACCTGCCGTTCGACCTCTCGAACGTCCTCTTCATCACGACCGCGAACCAACTCGAGCCGATCCCCGGCCCGCTGCGCGACCGGATGGAGACGATCCAGCTCGCCGGCTACACCGAGCAGGAGAAGCTCGAGATCGCCAAGCGCTACCTGGTCCCGCGCCAGATCGAGCGCACCGGGCTCATGAAGTCGAAGATCGAGTTCACCGACCCGGCGCTGCGCGAGCTGATCGACGGCTACACGCGCGAGGCTGGCGTGCGCAGCCTCGAGCGCGAGATCGGCTCGGTCTGCCGCAAGGTCGCGCGCGAGTTCGCCGAGGGGACCCGTCGCACGAAGCGCCGAATCGGGCCGAAGGCGGTCGGCGAGCTGCTTGGCCGGCGCCGGTTCCACTCCGACGTCGGGCGGCGCACCGACGAGCCGGGCGTGGCGACCGGGCTGGCGTGGACGCCGGTCGGCGGCGACGTGCTGTTCGTCGAGGCGACCGCCTTCCCCGGGGAGGGCAAGCTTCAGATCACCGGCCAGCTCGGCGACGTGATGCGCGAGTCCGCGAGCGCCGCGCTCTCCTACGTCCGCCGCAACCTGGCGCGCATAGCCCCCGATGCGCCAGCGGACTGGTTCGCCAAGAACGACCTGCACGTCCACGTGCCCGCCGGCGCGATCCCCAAGGACGGCCCGAGCGCCGGGATCACGATGGCGACGGCGCTCGCCTCGCTGCTCTCTGGCCGACCGGTCCGCTCCGACACGGCGATGACCGGCGAGATCACGCTGACCGGGCAGGTGCTGCCGATCGGCGGTCTGAAGGAGAAGGCGCTCGCCGCTCAGCGGGCCGAGATCACGCGCGTGATCGCGCCGCGCCGCAACGAAGGCGACCTCGAGGAGTTTCCGCCCAACCTGTTGGGGGGTATGCAGTTCGTGTTCGCGGACACCGTCGACGACGTCCTGGCTGCGGCCTTGGACTGACGGTTATCCTCGGACCGCACGTCAAGCCGAACGCGAGGAGAGCCATGGCAGCCAAGAAGAAAGCCGCGAAGGGCGCAGCCGGAGCTATCGCTGCCGGGCAGGCGCTGCGCGACAACCCCTACGTCCAGCGGCTGGTCGAGGACGACGACCTGCGCGACGAGCTGCGCTCCGCGTTCGACTCGGCTCGCAAGGCATACGACCGGATCGATAGCAAGGGCCCCGCGAAGGCGCTCGAGAACAAGAAGGTCCAGCGCGACCTCAAGGAGGCCGCCGAGTCGCTCAAGAGCGCTGCCGACTCGTTGCGCGAGCCGCGCAAGGGCAAGCACGGCTTCCGTCGCCTGTTGATGCTCGCGGTGATCGGCGCCGTGCTGGCGCTCGTCCTCAGCGAGGACCTGCGCAAGAAGGCGCTCGACGCGCTGTTCGGCGCCGAGGAGGAGTACGAGTACACCTCGACCACCACGCCGACGCCCGCGGCTGTCCCGAACGGCGCTGAGACTGCCGCGAACGCCTCCTAGGACAGCGGGTCCTAGCTGGCCGGCCAGCTAGACTGGTCGGCCAATGGAGGCTTCGGTAGCAGCACCACGCAAGCTCGAGGGCGAGAAGGCGCAGCGCATCGTCGAGGCGATGCGTGCGAGCGTCGGCAAGCGCGGCGCCGCCGGTTCGACGTTCGACGTCGTCGCGCGCGAGGCGGGCGTCTCGCGCGGCCTGTTGCACTACTACTTCGGCTCCAAGGAGCGCCTGATGGTCGAGGTCGTGCGCAGCGACTGCGATCAGCGCGTCGCGGCGCTGGAGGAGAACCTCGCAACTGCGACGAGCGCCGACGAGTTCGTCGCGTTCCTCGTCCAGACGCTCGAGGCGTTCCTCTCCGACGAGCCCAGCCAAGCCGTCCTCTACGAGATGCTCAGCGCCTCGCGTCGCAGCGAGGAGATCCGTGCTGAGCTGGCCGAGCTCTACCGCCGCTGGCGCGGGCAGCTGGCCGCCGCGCTGCGCGACAAGCAGGAGGAGGGTGTCGTCTCGCTCGGCTCCGAGCCCGAGACCGTTGCCGCGCTGCTGTTCGCGCTCGGCGACGGCATGGGGCTCCAGGTGATCTCGGACCCGGAGTGGGACAGCGCTCCGGCCTTCGAGCTCGGCTTCCAGACCGCGCGCCGCCTGCTGGGCGCCTAACCCTCTGTGAGCCACGTCACAGTCGCCGCTAGGCGGCCGTGATCGAATCCCCTTAGACTTTGGCTGGCTGGCCAACTAAGGCCACCACGCGGGAAAGGGGCGGTTATGCAGCGGTTCATGGACAGGCTCAGCTCATTCCTCGAGCGGAGGCGACGCTTGTTGCTCGGCGCGTGGGTCGCGCTGCTGCTCGTCTCGCTGCCGTTCGCGATGAAGCAGACCGAGCACCTGACCAGCGGGGGATTCACGATCCCCGGCTCTGGCTCAGAGGCCGTCGACCACGCGCTGGCGGACTTCGACGACGCCCAGCGCCAGACGCTCTCGGTGGTCGTGGCGCGCCGCCCGGGGGGCGACGCGGCCGACGTGCGCCGCGAGCTCGCACGTGTAGACACGATCGCCGACGGCATGGCGCACGCCGAGCTGACGCCACGCGCGTTGACTGCCGCGAGCCGCGACGCCGACCGCTCGCCGATTGCCGTCGCGCCCTTGAAGACCGTGGGCGACATGAACGACGCCGCCGACCTCGCCGTCGACCTGCGCAAGGAGATCGGCATCGGCGAGGGCCCGCGCAACGGCGTCGAGACCTACCTCGTCGGCGAGCAGGCGCTCTGGGCCGGCATGCAGGACCTCAGCAAGAAGGACCTCCAGCGGGCGGAGGCGACCGGCTTCCCGATCGTCCTGCTGATCCTGCTCGCCGTCTTCGGCTCGCTCGTCGCCGCGATGCTGCCGCTGGTGCTCGGTTTCGTCAGCGTGATGGTCACCGGGGCGGGGATCTTCTTCGTCTCGCAGGCGACCGACATGTCGGTGTTCGTGACCAACGTCGCGTCGATGATCGGCATCGGCGTGGCGGTCGACTACTCACTGTTCATCCTCTCGCGCTACCGCGAGGAGATTCGCGCCGGCGCCGACCCGGTCGACGCGCGACGCATCGCGATGCGGACGTCCGGCGTGGCCGTCGCCTTCTCGGGCATCACCGTGATCGTGTCGCTCGCCGGGCTGCTGCTCGTCGACTCGACGACGCTGCGCTCGATGGCCTACGGCGCGATCATGGTCGTCGCGGTCTCGATCGTTGCGGCGATGACGTTCCTACCGGCGCTGATGGCCGCGACCGGCGAGCGGGGCTATCGGCCGGGACGCACGGCCGGCGTGGTCGCGGCGATCGTCAGCGGGCTGCGGCGGCTGACGCGCCGTCCGCCGCGGCCGGAGGGCGCGCCGGGCTTCTGGCAGACCTGGACCGATCGCGTAACGCGCCGCCCGCTCGTGACCGCGCTTGCCGCCAGTGCGTTGATGCTGACGCTCGCGATCCCGGCACTGTCGCTGTCGACCGGTGACGGGGCCCTGCGCCAGTTCCCCGAGGGCAACGAGACCCGCGTCGGCGCCGAGCTCGCCGCCAAGAAGCTCGGCCCGGGCGCCGCGTCGCCCGTCGAGGTGCTCGCGACCTTCGCCAAGGGCAAGGCGACCGATCGCTCCAACCAGCAGGCTCTGACGAGCTTCGTCGGCGCCGCCAAGCAGGACCCCCAGGTCGCGGCGATTCGACCGCCGGTGCCCTCGGAGGACGGCGGGGCGGCGATGATCGCGCTGACGCCACGCAGCGATGCCGAGAGCCAGCGGGCGCGCGATCTGGTCGACCGGCTGCGCGACGGCGAGAGCGGCGCGGGAGCGCTGATGAACGTGGCGCGCGTCGACGTCGGCGGCGCCACCGCGGCCGTCGAGGACTTCCGCGCCCAGGTCACCGGCTCTCTCTGGAAGATCGCCCTGTTCGTGCTGGCGTTCAGCTACGTCGTGCTGTTCTTCCTGCTGCGCTCCGTGCTGCTGCCGCTCAAGGCGGTCCTGATGAACCTGCTGTCGGTCGGCGCCGCCTACGGCGTCCTCGTGGCCGTCTTCCAGTGGGGCTGGATCGACGGCTTCCTCGGCTTCCAATCGCTCGGCTACATCAACACGATGACGCCGCCGCTGCTGTTGGCGATCGTCTTCGGGCTGTCGATGGACTACGAGGTCTTCCTGCTGAGCAGGATCAAGGAGCGCTACGCCGCCACCGGGGACTCGAAAGTCGCGGTCGCGCAGGGGCTCGCGCGCAGCGCGGCCACGATCTCGAGCGCGGCGCTGATCATGGTCGCCGTGTTCGCGGTCTTCGCCGGCGTCGGCGTGCCGTCGGTCAAGGAGATCGGGGTCGGCCTGGCGGTCGCGGTGGCGCTCGACGCGACGATCGTGCGGCTGGTGTTGGTCCCCGCGACGATGGAGATCATGGGCGACTGGAACTGGTGGCTGCCGCGCCCGCTCGATCGCGTGATGCCAGACGCCGACTTCGAGGCGTCGGAGTCTCCCGCCCCTGCGCTTGTCGGGTCGCGCTCCGGCTAGCCGTCGCCAGGAACTCGTCGAGGTGGCGCCAGGTCGTCGCCTCGGCGCCGCGGCCGGTGAGCGCGCCGAGATGACTACCGGTGACGAGCCGGTAGGTCACCGATGCGGCGTTGGGCAGCAGGTCGACGACCGCCTCGACGGAGCCTGCCGGGGCGAGCACGTCGTCCTCACTCGCGATGACGAGCACCGGCTGACGCACGTTGGCCAGCTCGATCTGGTGGTCGCCGAGGTCGACGACCCCGTCAGCGAGGTCGTTGACGCGGAAGAAGCGGTGGTAGAGCTGACCGAAGGTGCGACCCGGGTAGGCGAGCATGTTCGCCATGTAGCTGTCGATCGCCTGGGAGTGGGCGATCGAGTCGCGATCCGGGAGGTTGCGCAGGACCCAGAGCGGCTTGGTCAGGTAGCGATCGATCGAGGTCAGCTGGAAGACGCGACTGACCAGCGGGGCCGGCGCCCCGCCGAGCGCCCGGTAGAGCGCGCTCTCCAGCGCCCCGCCGGTCAGTCGCCCGATCTGGCGCAGCGGGGCGGCGAGGCGGACGCGCGTGAAGTCGAACGGACTGGCGATCACCGCCGCCGAGGCGACCGGGAGCTCCTGGTCGCTTGCGACGGTCAGCAGCGTCAAGATGCCGCCGAGGCTCCAGCCGACCAGCTGCACCGGCTGGCCGCCGCTGTCCTCGTCTACGACCTCGATCGCGGTCGGCAGCACGTCCTCGACCCAGTGCTCGAGCCCGAGCGCGCGGTCGCTGAAGGAGATCGGCCCGTAATCGACGACGTAGGTCGGATAGCCGAGCGAGATCAGGTGCTCGGCCAGACTGCAGCCGCGCTGCAGGTCGAAGCAGCTCGCCGGGGCCGCGAGCGGCGGGATCAGCAGGACCGGCGCGCGGTCGGCCCGGCTGCGGCGTCGCGAGCGGAAGCGGCGCACGGTGCACTGCGGTCCCTCGTGGACGATCGAGGAGGGCGTCGGACGCAGGTCCGCGACGCCCGGTCCGACGTAGAGGTCCCACGCCGTGGCGGCGGAGTCGACGAGCTGCTCGGGATCGGGGAGGAGTCGCATGCCGGGCCGGTCGGCCGCTCGGCGCCTCAGGCGGCGTGAGCGAGCGAGCCGGGGAAGTCTAGGAGCAGCTCGGCGAGCCGGTCCGCCGCCTCGATCTGCGGGCAGTGGCCGCAGTCCTCGATCAGCGTCAGCTCTGCGTCCGGGACGCTTTCGAGGACTCGTTCGGCGCCGCTCTTGAAGACCATCGCGTCGTGGTCGCCCCAGACCAGCCGGACTGGGCAGCCGATCCGCCCGAGCTCGAAGGGGTCGCGCAGCTCCGGCAGCATGCGGCGGGCGGCGCCCAGGATTTGCGCAGTGGTGCGGCGGTCGCGGAAGTGCGAGGTGAAGGCACGGCCGATCAGCGGCTCGATCGCCTCAGGGTGGTGGAAGACCAGCCGCTTGTAGATCTCGAGGACGACCCGCTGGAGCACCTGGGGCGGTACCGGCAGCGGCGATGCCAGCAGCGCCCTCAGAACCGGCTCGCGCTCGATCAGGGTGAGCCAGCGCGCCATGTCGAGGCCGGCGGGCGCGACCGGCACGATGCCCGCGAGACGCAGGCCGCGGCGCTCGGCGAGCAGCAGCGACAGGCAACCGCCGAGCGAGTTGCCGCAGACGATCGCCCCGCCTTTGGGTGCATGGTGCTGGACGGCCGCCTTCGCGAAGGCCGTCAGCTGGGCGAGCACCGGCTCGTCGGGACGCAGCGGGTCCGCGGTGCCAAAGCCCGGCAGGTCGAAGGCGACGGCGCGACGGTCGCCGCGGCCGAGGCGATCGAGCAGCGTGCGCCAGGTATCGGCGCTGTCGGCGAACCCGTGTAACAGGATCAGCGGCGGACCGGAGCCCTCGAGCTCGAGGGCTCGCGTCTCGAATCCGGCTAGCTCGAGCCGGTGCTCGAACAACGGCTGCATCCTGTCGCGAGGATAGGCCGCCCGGCGGCCGACGTGCGCCGGTTGGCGCTACGCGGAGAGCTTCGGGCTGGACCAGTCGGCCTTCAGCCGCCGCTCGAGCTCGTCCGCCAGCTCGGCGGCCGGGATCCGGGTCTGGTCGAGCGAGTCGCGGTCGCGCAGCGTCACGGTGTCGTCGTCCATCGTCTGGTGGTCGACGGTCACCCCCCACGGCGTGCCGATCTCGTCCTGGCGGCGGTAGCGCTTGCCGATCGAGCCGCCGCTGTCGAACTCGGCCGGCAGCCGCTTGCGCAGCTCCTCGTAGATTGCGCGCGCCTTCTCCGGCTGACCGTCCTTGTTGAGCAGCGGCAGCACGGCCGCCTTGACCGGCGCGAGGCGGGGATGGAGGCGCAGCACGACCCGCTCGCGGCCCTCGACCTGCTCCTCGTCGTAGGCGTCGACCATGAACGCGAGCGTGCCGCGATCGGCGCCCGCCGACGGCTCGATCACGTGTGGCACGTAGCGCTCGCCGGTCCCCGGATCGACGTAGTCGAGCTTCTCGCGCGAGAACTGCGCGTGCTGGCTGAGGTCGAAGTCGCCGCGGTTGGCGATCCCCTCGAGCTCGGACCAGCCCATCGGGAACAGGTACTCGATGTCGCTGGTCGCGCTCGAGTAGTGCGACAGCTCGTCGCCCTCGTGCTTGCGCAGCTGGAGGTGGTCGGGGCGGATGCCGAGGTCGGTGTACCAGCGCATCCGCTCGTCCATCCAGCGCTGGTGCCACTGCGGCGCCTCCGCCGGCGGCACGAAGAACTCGATCTCCATCTGCTCGAACTCGCGCGTGCGGAAGATGAAGTTGCCAGGCGTGATCTCGTTGCGGAACGACTTGCCGACCTGGGCGATGCCGAATGGCGGCTTCTTGCGCGCGAACTGCAGGACGTTCTTGAAGTTGACGAAGATGCCCTGCGCGGTCTCGGGACGCAGGAAGATCCGCGACCCCTCGTCCTGGACTGGCCCCATGTGGGTCTCGAACATCAGGTTGAAGTTGCGCGGTGGAGACAAGTCGCCGCCGCACTGCGGGCAGCGCAGCTCGCCGCTCGGATCCTTGCCGTCGGCCTCGAGCGCCTCGCGCAGATGGTCCTCGCGCCAGCGCTTCTTGCAGTCGCCGAGGCACTGGACGAGCGGGTCGGTGAACCCCTCGAGGTGGCCCGACGCCTCCCACGTGCGCGGGTGCATCAGGATCGCCGCGTCGAGCGCCACCATGTCGTCGCGCTCCTGCAGCACCGCGCGCCACCACTCGGCCTTGACGTTGGACTTCAGCAGCACGCCGTAGTGGCCGTAGTCGTAGGTCGAGGCCAGGCCACCGTAGATCTCCGACGACTGGAAGATGAAGCCGCGCCGCTTGCAGAGGGCGACGATCTTGTCCATGGTGACCAGGTCGGTCGGCATCGGCCGAACCCTAGAAGAAGCAAGCGTGCTCGGCGGTCAGCGTCGGCCCGCTCGTATACTGGCCGGCCCCATGCCGATCTACGAGTACCGCTGCGAGAAGGGCCACACCTTCGAGGTGATGCAGAGCATGAGCGCCGAGCCGCTCAACGAGTGCGAGGTCTGCGGGGCGCCCGTCCAGAAGGTCTTGCATGCGCCCGCGGTCCACTTCAAGGGCTCCGGCTTCTACACGACCGACTACGGCAAGAAGAAGGCCGCCGGCGCAGGTGCCGACTCCAAGAAGGCTGACTCCAACGGGTCGGACTCAGGATCGTCGAGCAGCTCCGACTCCGGGCCCTCGAGCTCCGACAAGGGCAAGAAGCCGGACTCGAAGACGAGCTCTTCCGCGAAGTCCGACTGAGCTAACGGCCGAGTAGCTCCTCGACCGCGGCGGCGCGCTCGTCCTGCGGCACCTGGAGGCTGGCGTCGACGCCGCAGCCGAGACAGGACGGCTCGAGCACGCGCGTCTCGCCCGAGCCGCCGGTAGCGACGTCGGCGGCGAGCGCGAGCAGGCCGGGCCCGCGCAGGTCCGTGCGGATCGTCTGCGGCGCGCGCCAGCTGACCCACGGCAGGCGGAAGAAGGTCGCCGGCGAGACCAGCGCGCCGCGGATGCCGGCCAGCACCTCCTGCTGGCGCTCGGCGCGGGCGAGGTCGTTCTCGGCGGGCGCGCATGGGTTCTGGCGCACGCGCGCGTAGCCGAGCGCCTGGCGCCCGGTCAGCTTCTGCTCGCCCGCGGGCAGGTTGAAGCCGCGCCAGAAGTTGTCGAAGCCCGGCGCGCAGATCCGGCTCTTGTTGTTGACGGTGATTCCGCCGACCGTGTCGATGAACTTGGGGAAGTCCTCGAAGTCGACCTCGATCAGATGGTTGATCTCGAGCCCGTTGCCCATGTAGCCCTCGACCGTCTCGATCATCAGCGCCGGTCCGCCGATCGCGTAGGCGGCGTTGATCTTGGTCCGGCCGTGACCGGGGATGTCGGCCTCCGTGTCGCGCGGGATCGACAACTTGGCGACGCGGCCGAGTGAGGCGTGGACGAGCATGATCGAGTCGGCGCGGCCCGGGCCGCTGTCGGTCGCGTCGATCGAGTCGCCCTTGCGCTCGTCGGAGCCGAGCACCAGGACCGTCGCGCCGGTGAGGAAGTTGCCGTTGCCGGAGAGGGCGTCCTTGGCGTCGTCGGAGACACCGCCCTCGAGCTGAGCGCTGACCATGAAGAGCACGAACGACAGCGCGAGCCAGGCGCCGATCGCCGTCAGCACCCACCTGAGGACGCGCCGCGGGGTGATCGGCTTGCGCGTGCGGTGCGTCCGCGGGGCGCGTGGCTCGCGTCGCCGCGGCTCCTGGGGGCGCGAGCGGTCGCGGAACCCCTCCAGGTCCTCGGAGCGGCGGAGCTTGTCGAGCGGGCTCCTGCGCGACCGGTAGACCTTGTAGTCCGGCCGGTCGCCGTGGCCGGAGTCGTTCACCACCCTCTGTATATCGTCCGGCCATGCCGCCACGACGCGTCATCGGGATCGACGCAGGGGGCACCAAGCTGCTCGGAGGGGTCGTCGACGAGCAGCTCGTCGTTCACCACCGGGTGCATCGGACGTGGCGCGGCTCGGACCGTGCGGAGACGCTGGAGATCTTCGTCGCGGCCGTCGAGGAGATCCGCGCCGCCGCGCCGGACGTCGAGGCGGTCGGCTTCGGGATCCCGGCGCTGGTCGACCACGAGCGTGGGATCTCGGTCTGGTCCAACCATCTGCCGATCGACGACGTGCCGTTCCGGGCCCTGATGAGCGAGCGGCTCGGGCTCCCGGTGGTGGTCGACAACGACACCAACGCGGCGATCCTCGCCGAGCACCGCCACGGCGCGGCACGCGGGTTCCAGCACGCGGTGATGCTGGCGCTCGGCACCGGCATCGGCGGCGGGCTGGTGATCGACGGCCAGGTGCACCGTGGCACGCGCGGCTTCGCCGCCGAGCTCGGCCACATCACGATCGACATCCACGGCGAGGACTGCCCCGGCGGCTGCCCCGGCCGCGGCTGCTTCGAGTCGCTCGTCTCCGGCCGGGCGATCGCGGTAGCGGCGCGGCGGCTCGGCGAGCAAGAGCCCGGGTCGACCTTCGGCAAACTGCTCGCGGAGGGTCGCGAGATCCGCGGCGGCCTGGTCACCGAGCTCGCCCACGACGGCGACGAGCAGGCGCGCGCCGCCCTCGCGAGCGTTGGAGCGCGGTTGGGGATCGGGATCGCCGGGCTGATCAACGCGCTCGATCCCGGCGTCGTCGTGATCGGCGGCGGCGCCGTCGCCGCCGGCGACCTCCTGCTCGACCCCGCCCGCGAGCTGGTCGCCCAGCGCTCCCTGCCGCCGGGAGCCGAGCCGCCCCCGATCCTCCCCGCCCGCTTTGGCAGCGAGTCAGGAATGCTCGGCGCAGCCCTCCTCGCCCTCGACGGACGGAGCGCGACGTGAGTCTGACCGTCTGCCCAACCCCGATCGGCAACCTCGAGGACGTCACCCTGCGCGTCCTCTCAGCGCTGCGCGAGGCCGACGTCGTCGCCTGCGAGGACACCCGCCGCACCCGCACGCTGCTCGACCGCTACGGCGTCAACGCGAAGCTGGTCAGCTACCACGAGCACAACGAGGAGCAGCGGGCGGCCGAGCTGGTCGAGCGGATGCGGGCGGGCGCGAACGTGGCGCTCGTCTCCGATGCCGGCATGCCGCTGGTCTCCGACCCCGGCTACGTGCTGGTGCGCGCGTGCGTCGCGGCGGGCGTTGCGGTCGAGGTGCTGCCGGGGCCGTCGGCGCCGCTCGCCGCGCTGGTCGCCTCGGCACTGCCCGCCGACCGTTGGCGCTTCGCCGGCTTCCTGCCGCGCAAGGCCGGCGAGCTGCGCAAGCTGCTCTCCGAACCCGGCGGGACGCTGATCGCCTTCGAGTCGCCGAAGCGCGTGCCGGCGACGCTGGCGCTGCTCGCCGAGGTCGACCCGGAGCGCCAGGTCGCGGTCTGCCGCGAGCTGACCAAGGCGCACGAGGAGGTCGTCCGCGGCAGCGCCGGCGAGCTTGCGGCGCGCTACGCCGACGCTCCGCCGCGCGGCGAGGTCGTGCTCGTCTTCGGCCCGGCGACCGAGGCCGGCGACGACGGGCCGCCCGCGGGCCTCGACCAGGTTCGCCGCCTCGTCGAGGCGGGCGCCAAGCCGCGGGTCGCCGCGCAGGTGGTGGCTGAGCTGACCGACGGCAGCGCCAACCGCCTCTATTCGGCGCTCACGGAGTAACGGACGCCGCCGCCACTGCACGGGTTCGCGCAGGATCGAGACAGCTCGGTGAGTGAGGTGGCGCTGTAGGGCGGCCCGCGCCTACGGTCGGCCGGTGCGCAACTTGCCGATACCCGCGACCGGCTCGAGCGCAGCCATCATCGCTGCGACGATCGCTCTAGTGGTTCTGGCTCCGGCCTCCGCGTTGGCGGAGAACTGGACGTGGCCGGTTCGTGGTCACGTGCTCGCCGCGTATGTGAACGCTGGCGGCCCGTACGCGCCGGGGCAGCACCGCGGCATCGACGTCTCAGCATCGACGGGGGCGCCCGTCGTGGCCGCCGCTGGCGGCAAAGTCCGGTTCGCCGGCCTCGTCGGCTCATCCGGCCTCACGGTCTCGGTCCGGACGGCCGACGGACGCTTCGACACCTCCTACCTCCACCTCGCGACGGCCACCGTTCGCGCGGGACAGACCGTTGCGCCCGGCCAGCGGATCGGCACCGTCGGCACCAGCGGCCGCGGCTCGACCGCCGCGCCGCACCTCCACTTCGGCGTCCGCTACGCCGGCACGGGCCGCTACCGCGACCCGCTCGACTTCCTGCCGCCGCTGCGCGGCGTGCGCGACACACCGCGCGGCGCTCCCGTCACCGTGCGCGGCCCGCTACGCGTCGGCCCCGCTCCCCAGCCCGTCCGCCCGCATCCGGTCCCGATCGGCGCCGCGCCGTTGCCGCACCCGATCCGCCCGCACCGCTTCCCCGTGGCCGACCGCCGCCCGATCGCGGCGCCGGCCTCGCGCACGGGTTGGGCGATCGCCTGTGCTGCGCTGATCTGCGCGGCGGCGCTGCTGGGCACGCGCAGTAGCATCGGCGCCCGTGCCGTACTACGTCACCACGCCGATCTACTACGTCAACGGTGAGCCCCACCTCGGTCACGTCTACACGACGGTCGCCGCCGACGTGCTGGCGCGGCACATGCGCCAACGCGGCGACGACGTCTTCTTCCTGACCGGGACCGACGAGCACGGCGAGCCGGTCGCGCAGGCAGCGGAGCGCGAGGGGATCGCGCCGCGCGAGCTGGCCGAGCGCAACGCCGAGCGGTTCAAGGAGGTGGCCCGCCGCGTCGGCGCCACCAACGACTTCTTCATCCGGACGAGCGACCCCGAGCACGAGGCGGTCGTCGCCGAGATCGCGACCCGCCTCGAGGAGAACGGCCACGTCTACCAGGGCGTCTACGAGGGCTGGTACTGCCCGCGCTGCGCCGACTTCAAGACCGACAACGAGGTCCTCGACGGCAACAAGTGCCCGATCCACCTGATCGAGCTCGACCGCGAGCAGGAGCAGAACTGGTTCTTCCGGCTGTCGGCGTTCCAGGCGCCGCTCGAGGCGCTGTACGCGGAGCGGCCCGACTGGGTGCTGCCGCGCAACCGCCACAACGAGGCGCTGTCGTTCATCCAGGGCGGGCTCAACGACCTGTCGCTCAGCCGCCACGGCCTCAGCTGGGGCGTGCCGGTCCCGTGGGACCCCGAGCAGACGATCTACGTCTGGATCGACGCGCTGCTCAACTACTACTCGGCGCTGCGCTACGCCCGTCCCGGCGAGGACCTGACCGAGCGCTTCTGGCCACCGACCGTCCACCTGATCGCCAAGGACATCCTCAAGTTCCACGCGATCATCTGGCCGGCGCTGCTGATGGCCGCCGAGCTCGAGCAGCCGCGCCGGCTGTTCATCCACGGCTACCTGCTAATGGACGACCACAAGATGTCGAAGTCGCTCGGCAACGTGCTCGACCCGTTCCAGGTGATGGACGTCTACGGCACCGACGCGCTGCGCTACTACCTGCTGCGCGAGGTCGCCTTTGGCCAGGACGGCTCGATCTCGCCCGAGGGCTTCGAGACGCGCTACACGACCGAGCTCGCCAACGAGTACGGCAACCTCGCCAGCCGCACGCTGGCGATGATCGGCAAGTACCGCGACGGCGTGGTCCCCGACGCGGACCCGGCGCCCGAGCTGGCGATGCAGTTCGACGGCCTCGCGGCAACCGTGCGCGAGCGGATCGACCGCGTCGAGGTGAGCGCCGCGCTCGAGGACGTCTGGGAGCGGGTGCGGGCGCTGAACCGTTACGTCGCCGACAGCGAGCCGTGGAAGCTCGCCAAGGACGAGTCGGCCGCCGTCGAGCTCGACGTCGTCCTCTACACGCTCGCCGAGGGGTTGCGCGTCGTGTCGGTGCTGCTCGCGCCGTGGATGCCGGAGACGACCGACCGGCTCCTGGCCGCACTCGGACACGCGGGAGCGACGCTCGACAGCGCGGAACTCGGCGCCCGGGCTGGCGGCGCCCGCCTCGGTGAGCTGGGCCAGCTGTTCCCGCGCGTCGAGCCCAGGGTGGCCGAGGGCGCGGACGCGTGATGCCCGCTGCTAACGCCTCGATGTCGCATTCGTCGCCCCTGGCGATGCGAATCCGACATCGGGCGCCCGCGTGAGGTTGCCGCGGGCGTGATCGACACCCACTGCCACCTCGACTCCTGCAAGCCCGGCGACGCCGAGCTGGTCGCCCACGCCCGCACGCTCGGCGTCACGAAGATCGCGACCGTCGGGATGGACCCCCAGACCAACCCGCGCGCGCTCGCGGCGGCCGCCGAGTTCGACGGCGTGTCGGCGATCGTCGGCCGCCACCCCAATGCCGCCGCCGGCTGGCGCGACGACGACATCGAGGAGATCGAGCGCGCCGCCGCCCAGCCGGGCGTCGTCGCGGTCGGCGAGACTGGGCTCGACTACTACCGCGACCGCGCGCCGCGCGACGACCAGCGCGCGGCCTTCGTCGCGCAGCTCGAGCTGGCGCGCCGTACCGGGCTGCCGGTCGCCATCCACACGCGCGCCGCCGAGGACGACACGTTCGCCGTGCTCGCCGAGCACGCCGACGGCCTGACGGTGATCCTCCACTGCTTCTCGGCGCCCGCGCGCGTCGAGGAGGCGGTCGAGCGCGGCTACCTCTGCTCGTTCGCCGGCAACGTCACCTACAAGAACGCCGGCGATCTCCAGCAGGCGGCGCGCGAGGTGCCCGACGAGCTGCTGCTGGTCGAGACCGATGCGCCCTACCTGACGCCCGTCCCGCTGCGCGGCGAGCCGAACGAGCCGGCCAACGTCACCCACACCGCGGAGTTCGTCGCCGGCCTGCGCGGCGTCGAGTACGCCGAGCTGGAGGCGACGGTCGAGCGCAACGCGGCGCGGGTCTTCGGCTGGTGAGCCAGGGCAGCATCGACCGGCTGCAGCGCTTCGACGTGCGGCCGAACCGCGAGCTCGGCCAGAACTTCCTCGTCGACGACAACATCCTGCGGCTGATCGGCGAGGCGGCAGAGCTCGAGCCGGGCGACGTGGCGCTCGAGGTTGGGGGAGGCCTCGGCGTCCTCTCCGAGCACCTGGCTCCGCTCGTCGCGCACCTGCACGTCGTGGAGATCGACCGCGGGCTCGAGGCGCCGCTGCGCGACGCGCTCGATCCGCACGCCAACGTCACGCTGCACTTCGGCGACGCCGTCGCGCTTGATCTCGCGACACTAGATCCGGCGCCGACGAAGATCGTCGCCAACCTGCCCTACGGCGTCGCCGCGACGGTCCTACTGCGGACGGTGTCCGAGCTGCCCGACGCGCGGCTCTGGGTCGCGATGGTCCAACGCGAGGTCGGCGAGCGGTTGGCCGCCGCCCCCGGATCGAAGGTCTACGGCGCGACGTCGGTGCTCGCCCAGCTGGCCTGCGACGTGCGCGTGCTGCGACGCGTCCCGGCGACCGTCTTCCACCCGCGGCCGAACGTCGAGTCGGCGATCGTCGTGCTGCGCCGGCGCGGCCCCTCGCCGGCGAACCACGTCGTCGCGCTCGTCCACGCCGCCTTCGCCCATCGGCGCAAGGCGCTGCCGGGTTCGCTGGCGCTCGATCCGGGCGCCCCAGCCGGGCTGCGCGACGCCGCTCGCACGGCGCTCGAGGACCTCGGGCTGCCGGCGGACGCGCGCGCAGAGCGACTGTCCCCGCCCGAGTTCGCCAACCTTGCGGAAGCGCTCGGCGCCGACCTGCTGCAGCCGCTGAGGGCGAGACGCGCATGAGCCGAGGGGAGCCGCCGCACTTCGCGAAGGGACGACAGTGACCGCCGCGCCCGCGGTCGTCGAGTGGGCCTACGCGAAGGTCAACCTCGTCCTGCGTGTCGGGCCGCCGCGGCCCGACGGGGTGCACCCACTCTGCTCGCTGTTCGCGGCGCTCGACCTCGCGGACGAGGTGCGGGTGACGCCCTTGGACGGCGGCGGTGACGATCTCGTCGTCTGTCCCGGCGTCCAGGGAGGCAACCTCGCCGCCGCGGCCGCGGCGGCCTTTCGATCGGCCGTGCCGGATGCCGCGCTGCCGGCGCTGCGGATCGAGATCGACAAGCGGATCCCCGTTGCGGCGGGCCTGGCCGGCGGAAGCGCCGACGCCGCCGCCGTGCTCCGCGCGGCGAATGCGATCGCCGGGTCGCCGCTGTCGCCCGACGAGCTGCGCGGCGTCGCCGCCGGCCTCGGCTCGGACGTGCCGAGCCAGATCGAGCCGGCGCATGCGATCGTCGCAGGCGTGGGGGAGCGGGTCGAACGGGTAGACCTACCGCCCATGACGCTCGTGCTCGTCCCGCGCGACGAAGGCCTCGCGACGGCCGCCGTGTACGCGGAGCTCGACCGCCTGCGCGCCGCTGCGCCGACGCCCGCCGTGGGAGGCGCTGACGATCCCGCCCGCCTCTCCGACTGGCTCAACCCAGCTCCCCTGCGCGACCTTGCGAGCGGGTCGCTGGCGCGGCTCGCGGCCGGGGTCGCGAATGATCTGGAGCCGGCGGCGCTCGCGCTGCGGCCGGAGCTGGCCGAGCCGCTCGCGGCGCTGAGTGACGCCGGG
>DATABV010000099.1:0-4843 GCA_036259395.1 Thermoleophilaceae bacterium
CGCGACGACGGCACCGGCGGCAGGCCGACGCCGCGATCGCAGCGTCCGCGACTGCTCGCCGCTCTCCTGCCGCTGCTGGCGCTCGCCGCGCTGGCGCAGGCGCCGGCCCATGCGGCGCCGAAGTCCATCAACGGCTTCGTCGGGGGCGGGGCCGGCATCAACAGCGGCGGCCTGTTCACCCAGCCGCGTGACGTCGCGGTCTACACGGCGGGCGACTCCGACCCGGCGAACGACAAGATCCTCGTCGTCGAGGGCCTCGGCAACAACAGCCGCGTGCAGCGCCTCGACCGGCACGGCAACTTCGAGCTGATCTGGGGCAAGGATGTCGTCCGTGCCGGAGCGCCGGGCAACCTCGGGACGGGCTTCGAGATCTGCAGCGAGGCCGTCGGCGGCGCGGAGAGCTGCAAGTCGGCGCCGACGGGAGCCGCGGAGGGCGAGTTCGACAACCCCGGCGGCATCGCCGTCGACCAGTCGACCGGCCACGTCTACGTGCACGATCGAAACAACCTGCGCGTCCAGGAGTTCACCCTCGACGGCGAGTTCGTGCGCGCCTGGGGCTGGGGGGTGGCGACGGGCGCCGCCGAGCTCGAGGTCTGCACCGCGAACTGCCGCAAGGGGCTCGCAGGCGGGGGCGACGGTCAGCTGGGCGACACCGGCGTCACGGGCGCCGGCATCGCGGTCGACCCGGTGAACGGCGACGTCTTCGTGGCCGATCCCGCCAACCGGCGCGCACAGCAGTTCTCGGCGACCGGCGCGTTCGTCGCAAAGTTCGGTGTGGCGGGCGGGGGCGTGGGCGAGTTCGGGTCGAGCTCGCCGTCGCGAATCGCGGTCGACTCGAGCCACGTCGTCTACCTGAGTGACACAAACGCATCGGACCGGGTCCAGCGCTACGACTCAGTTGCGGACGTGTTCCTCGCGCCGATCGAGTGCTGCGCTCCGACGGTCGGCGCGCCGCTTGCCGCCGGCGCGACCGTCGGCATCGAGGTCGCGGCGGATGGCGACGGCCCCGGTCCGGACCGCGAGGCCCTGCTGGTCGCTCGGGATCCCGCTTCCGGGCCCGCCGTGGTCCAGGAGCTCGACATCCCGACACCGCCAACGGACCCGGTCACCGCGGTCGTTGACACCCATACCTACGCCGACGAGTTCATATCGGGTATCGCGCACAGCGATACGGACGGTCACGTATACGTCACAGTGCCAGGGCTATTCTCTCCTCCGAACGGGCCGTTCGCGTTTCCGTGTCCGCTCAGTGCAGCAGGGACTTTCGTTTGCTCCGGCCTCGTTGCGCTCGCGGAGTCGGCGGGCGTCGTCAGCGCGCAGCTCGTCGACCCTCCGTCGAGGGTTGGAAGCACTTCCCTTGCCGTGACCGGCTCGGTGAACCCTGCCGGCGGTGTCGCTCGCTACCGGTTCGAGGTGTCGACCGACGGGTCCGAGTGGCGGGACACGGGCGTCGGCGGCTACGCGGCCGGCACGGCGGACGTGGAGGCCCCGGGCGAGCTCTCCGCCCTGCAGCCCGCGACCCCCTACAAGGTGCGGCTGCGTGCCGAGAAGCACACGAGCATCACGACTGTGCAGTCGGCGAGCTCGAACGAGGTCACGACCGTGACGGCGATCGCTCCGCCTGACGTGAGCACCCGCCGGGCGGTGTACGTCACCGACACGTCGGCCGAGCTCCGGGCGCGGATCGACCCGAACGGCATCGAGACGACGTACCGCTTCGAGTACGGGTTGGCCGGCGGGCCGCTGGATCGCCAGGTCCCGCTCACCGATGCGGGTGCTGGCACCGGCAACGATCCGCAGCTCTTCGTGGAGGATCTCGCGGGCCTCGAGCCGGCCACCGCCTACGCGTTCCGGATAGTGGCGACGAATGCGGCCGGCGAGTCGGTCGGAGCGACGGTCGCGTTCGAGACCCGGGAGCTCGACGACGTCTACGCTCCGCCGGGACGCGGCTATGAGCTCGTCTCGCCGGCGGACAAGGTCGCCGGCGTCGGCACCGGCGTCTGGTACAACGGGCCCGCGGCGATCGAGGAGGTCGGCTTCGGCGCGCACCGCGGCGAGCGGTTCGCGGCAAAAGGGACGCTTGGCGCGACCCTGCTCGACGGCCCGTATGCGTACGCCAACGACTGGGCGCTGGCCGAGCGGACCGACAGCGGATGGAAGAGCGGCCCGGGCGCGTCGCGGCGCGCGTATGGCAGCCAGCACAAGACCTTCATGACCATGTCCAGCGCGACCCCCGACCTGTCGACGATGGGCTGGACCAGCAACGGGCACACGGTGAAGCCCTTCCCTGAGATGGAGCCGTGGGAGGAGACGCGGGTGGGCAACGTGCTGCTGCTGCGCCGCTGGGCGGGGGGCGAGTGGGAGCTCTTCGGACCGCTCGCGGAGGGCCATGTGACCGACAACCAGCCCGAGCTCTCCGAGGCGGTCGCCGAGGACGGGACCGCCGTGGCGGCGACCGCGTTGAGGGTTCGCGGCCTGGCCGGCGCGGGCGATCCGACGAGCCCGGCTTTCGACGACCTCGTGGAGGGCTCGAACGTCTACGTCGACGAGACGCCGGGGGCCTTCTCCGACGTCTTCCCGGGCGACGACGGCGTCCGCGAGCTGGTGAACGTGTGCACGGCCGGGACGGTCCTTCCGACCAGGGTGCAGGCAGGTGCCTTCTTCAAGCAGGGCACGGCTGCCTGTCCCGACGCGCTCGCCGGCCGTGACTCGCGCCTGGTGAGCCCGTACGGGGCGTCGCTCGGCACCGACAAGGAGGGCGTGATCTCCGCGGACGGGTCACGGGTGTTCTTCATGGCACCCGACGTCCGGGTCCCGCAGTCGACCGCCGGCTGCTCGGGCGTCGGCGCCGATACCGTCTGCCCGACTCAGCTGTACGTCCGTCAGCGCAGCTCCGACGGCTCCGTCGTGACCCGCTGGATCTCTCGGACGCAGGTGACCGCGGCAAACGGCGCGGCCGCCGACCAGGACGCGTCGCTGATCGGTCCGGCGTTCTTCGAGGGAGCGTCCGCCGACGGCGACAAGGTGTTCTTCCGCACAAACTCGCCGTTGACCGCCGACGACCCGAACGGCTTGGGGAGCGCCCCTGCCGGCGGAGTCACGACCGGCGACGCGCACGGCGAGTCGTGGGACCTCTACATGTACGACATGCCCGACGGGCAGGACGCCGACCCGGCCGGCGGGGAGCTGGTGCGGATCTCCCGCGGCCCCGGCGGCCAGGGCGACTGCAACAGCCCGTTCGGCGGGGCGGGCAGCGACCGGCCGGGCGCGCTGCGGTTCGTCTCTGCTGACGGGGCGCGGGCGTTCTTCACCTGTGCCGCCCCGCTCCCCGGGGTCGCGGACCCGGGCAGCGGCACGATCACCGATCCCACCGGCGCGCGCGACACGGCCGCGACGTCGAACCTCTACGTCTATGACGCTGGCCGGTCGGGCGCCGACCGCTGGCGGTTCGTCGCGCTGCTGCCGCGCACCAGCCCGCTCGGCGCGTGCGCGACGCGGTCCGCTGAGCTCGGGTCGACGCTCTACGGGTCGGGCAACGACGTGAATCTCTCGAACGTGGGCAGCTGCGTGAGCGGGACGGCCGACGGGGCGTTCGTGACCTTCTTCACCGACGGCGCGTTGACGATCGACGATCCCGACGACGGCGTCGGCGACGTCTACGGGTACTCGGCGACGCGCGATCAGCTGCACCGGCTGTCGAAGGCACAGGGTGGCGCCGGGGGCGCGTATCCCTGCCGGCCTCAGACACCCGCCCCGATGTGCCACGGCGATGGCGGCATCGGCCCGGAGAGAATGCCGGTCAAGCGCCTGGGGGTGGCCTCGGAGCCCACGAACCAGACGGATCGGATTGCCTACTTCCAGTCGCGCAGCCAGCTCGTTGCGGAGGACACCGATGACGCGTACGACGTCTACGAGTGGCGCAACGGCGACCTGACGCTGCTGTCGACGGGGCAGAGCCCGACCGACGGGGCCTTCTACGTCGGCAACGACGCGACCGGCCGCAACGTCTTCATGGCGACGCGCGATCGCCTGTCCTGGGAGGACTCAGACGCGGTGCTCGACGTGTACTCCGCCCGCGCCGGCGGGGGCTTCGACCGGCCGCCAGTCCACCGGCCGTGCGACGTCCTCGGCGATGGCTGCCAGGGCACGGGCGGATCCGCCGTCGGCCCGCCGATCGGCTCGGATGCGCCGGGCGGCTCCAACGCGAAGCCGCAGAGGCGGATCGCCCTCACGCTGCGGACGCATCTGTCGCGTCGCGCGCGACAGCTCGCGGCTCGACGTGGCGTGGTACCGGTGAGGGTCCGCGTGAGCGGGCCGACGCTGGTGCGGGTGGCCGCCAGAGCGCCTGTCGGCGGGCGGCTGCGGAGGGCAGGCACGGCGCGCAAGCGGGTGCACAAGGCTGGCACGGTGACGGTCCGGCTGCGCGTGCGCGGCCAGGCTCGGCGCCGGCTGCGCTCGGGCAGGGCCGTCCGGCTGCGGTTGGTCGTGAGGGCGAAGGGCGCGGTGCCCGAGAAGGTGACGATCGTCCTGAAGAGAGGTCGGCGGTGAGCGGACGGGCAAGGCAACGGAACGGGGCTGAGATGGCTGGAACTGGCAAGGTTGGTCGGCGGCGCGTCTTGGTCGTCGCGCTCGCGCTGATGGCGCTGCTGTCCGCGGTGACGGCGTCGCAGGCGCGTGCCGCCTTCGGCGACCTGTTCGGCCTCGCGCCGGTGAACGGCCCCGGCCTGCCGGCCTCGCCGGTCTTTCCCGCCACAGCCGGTGTCGACCACGCCTTCTGGGCGGGCACCTGCGACGTCGGGTCGGCGCCGTTCGGACCGATCGCCGGCGGCGTCGGCAGCCGCCC
>DATABV010000100.1:0-2466 GCA_036259395.1 Thermoleophilaceae bacterium
CCCGGATGTACCGCTGCGCACGCGGCAGGTCGGCGGCGCTCAGCGGCCCGGTCCGCGGCTGCATCCGCACCTCGGCCGCGCCCGGACGCGTCGGGGTCGCCCGCGGCGTCTCCCCGATCGCGTTGAAAGCGACGAAGCCGAACCGCACGCCGTTGCGCTCGACCACCGCCGGGCGCCAGGCCCCGGCCCGCCGCCGGCCGGCGCCGACGCGCTCGACGGGGCTGCGGTCGATCCGCCGCAGCGTGTCCAGCAGTGCCCGGCGGCCGAAGTCGCCGGTGTGGTTGTTGGCCAGCGAGAGGACGTCGAAGCCGGCGTCGGCGAGCCCGCGGAGCACGCCCGGCGGCGCGGCGAAGGAGTCGTCGCCCTGCCGTGGCGCGCCGGCGCGCGACAGCGTGCTCTCCAGGTTGCCGACGGTGACGTCGGCTCGCGCCAGGCGTCGCTGCAGCGGCCGCAGCGGGGCGCTCACGTCGCCGGCCGCCGCCGCGGCGTCCCCGACCCGCCGGCCCAGCATGATGTCGCCGGCCACGGTGACCCTGGTGCGGACCGGTCGCTGCTCGCGGGCTCGCGGGGTCGGGGTCGTTTCGCTCGACGGCGTACTCTCGGGAGCAGACCGCGCATCGCCCGGCGTGGGGCTGGGCACCGGGGAGGTGGGACGGGCGCTGGGCGCGGGCTTCGCGGACCGCTCCGTGGGCTCGCTCGTGCAGGCGACGAGGCCCATCGCCAGCGCCGCCAGGGCGCACCACGCGCGAACACGCATGCCCTTGACGGTACGTGCAACCACCCAGCACCAAGGGGTTCGGAACCGCTCGGAGGGCCCGACCCGTTACCGTTCATCGGGACTCACACGGCTTCAAGGAGAAGAACAGCAGTGGCAGCGAACACCTCGGCCGACGCCAACGGCGTCCGGCGGCTCGTCATCGTCGAGTCGCCGGCCAAGGCGCGTACGATCGCGGGCTACCTCGGCCGGGGGTACGTCGTCGAGTCGTCGATCGGCCACATCCGTGACCTGCCGCAGAGCGCCGCCGACATCCCGGCCAAGTACAAGGGCGAGCCGTGGGCGCGCCTCGGCGTCAACGTCGACGACGACTTCGCGCCGATCTACGTCGTGCCGGCCAAGCAGAAGCCGCAGATCAGCAAGCTGAAGAAGCTGCTGAAGGACTCCGACGAGCTCTTCCTCGCCACCGACGAGGACCGTGAGGGCGAGGCCATCGCCTGGCACTTGTTCGACGAGCTGAAGCCGAAGATCCCGGTGCGCCGGATGGTCTTCCACGAGATCACCGAGCACGCGATCCGCGACGCCGTGGACAACGCCCGCGACATCGACGAGCGGCTGGTCGACGCGCAGGAGACCCGCCGCATCCTCGACCGGCTCTACGGCTACGAGGTCTCCCCGGTGCTGTGGAAGAAGGTCATGACGGGCCTGTCCGCGGGCCGGGTGCAGTCGGTGGCGACCCGGCTGGTCGTCGACCGCGAGCGCGAGCGCATCGCGTTCCGCACCGCCCGCTACTGGGACCTCGAGGCCACCTTCGACGCCGGTGAGTCCCGCGACCCGCGGACGTTCCCGGCCAAGCTCGTCGCCGTCGACGGCGCCCGGGTGGCGCAGGGCCGCGACTTCGCGCCCACGGGGGAGCTGAAGAGCGGCTCCGGCGTGGTGCACCTCGACGGCGACCGCGCCGGCGCGCTGGCGACCGGCCTGCGTGACCGGACGTTCGCGGTCCGCTCGGTCGAGTCCAAGCCGTACAAGCGCTCGCCGTACGCACCGTTCCGCACCACCACCCTGCAGCAGGAGGCGTCCCGCAAGCTCGGCTACGGCGCCTCCCGCACCATGCAGGTCGCGCAGCGGCTGTACGAGAACGGCTTCATCACCTACATGCGTACCGACTCGGTCACGTTGTCCGAGACCGCGATCGCGGCGGCCCGCGACCAGGTTCGGGAGCTGTTCGGGTCGGAGTACCTGCCCGAGGCGCCGCGCACCTACCAGAGCAAGGTCAAGAACGCGCAGGAGGCGCACGAGGCCATCCGTCCGGCCGGTGACGCGTTCCGTACGCCGGCGCAGACGGGGCTGGCCGGCGACGAGTTCCGGCTGTACGAGCTGATCTGGATGCGGACCGTCGCCTCGCAGATGAAGGACGCCCAGGGGCGCACCGTGACCGTCCGCCTCGGGGCACAGGCCTCGACGGGTGAGGAGTGCGAGTTCTCCGCCTCCGGTCGCGTCATCACGTTCCACGGCTTCCTCAAGGCCTACGTCGAGGGTGCCGACGACCCCGCCGAACGCGACGACCGCGAGACCCGGCTCCCGGACGTGTCCGAGGGCGACCGGGTCGACGTGGCCTCGCTGGAGCCGGCCGAGCACCAGACCAAGCCACCGGCCCGCTACACCGAGGCCACGCTGGTGCGTGAGCTGGAGCAGCGGGAGATCGGGCGCCCGTCGACGTACGCCTCGATCATCGGCACGATCCTCAACCG
>DATABV010000101.1:0-4201 GCA_036259395.1 Thermoleophilaceae bacterium
CGAGATCAAGGACCGCAACAACGGCTACGGCCACGAGAAGGCGTTCACGACGCTGATCGAGAAGTACGGCACGCTGCACGAGGCGCAGCTGCTGCCGCGCTCGTTCGGCGACGGCTCGCTGATCAAGGGCCAGACCGAGCCCGGCGCGGTCAAGGAGCTGATCGAGAATCTGCCGACCGCAATCCGCGGCCTGAAGTCCGGCAAGGTGACGATCGGCAAGGCGCTGATGCACCACAAGCTGCCTGACCAGAAGAACGTCAAGCGGATCTACGAGACGATCGAGTCCAAGGACGAGCGCGTCGAGCTGAACCTCTACATCGTCGGCGAGACCGGCAGCGAGGAGCAGGGCGCCATGTCAGAGGGAGGTGGCGAGTCATGAAGCTCGCGTACTGGCCGGGCTGCGTGTCACGCGGCTTCACCCCCGAGCTGCACGGCTCGATGAACCTCGTCGCGCCGAAGCTCGATCTCGAGCTGGTCGAGCTCGACCGCGCCAACTGCTGCGGCGCCGGCGTGATCGCCGAGCACAACCAGGAGCTCGCCGACACGCTCAACGCGCGCACCTTCGCGATGGCCCAGGGCGTCGAGGGCGCGGTCGGGATGATGAACATCTGCTCGACCTGCCAGGGCGCCCAGTCCGAGTGCCAGCAGCGGCTCGACGCCGACGGCGACTACCGCGAGATCGTCAACTCGAACCTTTCCGCCGAGAACCTCGCCTACCAGCAGCACAGCGAGTGGTGGAACAAGAACTTCCTCTGGCTGCTGGTCGAGGAGATCGGGCTCGACAAGCTGCGCTCAAAGGTCGTGCGGCCGCTCGAGGGGCTGCGGATCGCGCCCTTCTACGGCTGCTACATCGTGCGGCCGACCAAGCGGCTCGGCTACGCGGACCATCCCGAGCGCGACCAGTACCTCGACTACGTGATCGAGGCGCTCGGCGCGCAGCCGGTCGAGTATGCGGGGGCGCGCAAGTGCTGCGGCTTCCCGGTGATCACGATGAACCGGACGACTTCGCTGCGTCAGGCGGGGCGGCATCTCGCCGACGCGATCGATGCGGGGGCGGATTGCCTGGTGACCCCCTGTCCGCTGTGCCACCTGAACCTGGACATGCAGCAGCCTGCGGCGGCGAAGTTCGTGGAGCGGGATCTCGACGTGCCGGTGCTGCACCTGCCGCAGATGGTGGGGCTGGCGCTGGGGTTCGAGCCGAAGGAGCTCGGGATGAACAAGCACGTCGTCAAGACGAAGGACGTGCAGCGGAAGATCGCTGAGCTGGCTGCTGCTTAGTCGCGCGGCTGCTCTTCTGATTAAGGATCGACCGCTGGGCCCGCGGGTCCTGTCTCCGGTTTTGGTTTACGTGCTCGCAAGCTGCGCGCGCAAACGCAAAACCGTCGCCACCCGCGGGAAGGGGCGTCGGTGGACTGCTTGGAAGTGCGGCGGGGCTTAGGGTTGTGATGTGGCGGAGCGTGAGAAAGGGCGGGAAGCGAGGGAGCGGGAGCGCGATCCGTGGGCTCTCAACGAGGTCGTGCGGGTTCGGAGGATTCGGGAGGATGGGAAGCGTCCGATGGCTGTGAACCTTGCGGAGGGGTTGGCTCTCAGTGAGTTCATGGCGAAGTTCAAGGGCGCTGCGAGGCGGTGAGCGCAGAGCTTCGGCTGCGTGAGCTGTTGGAGCGGTTGGTCGCCGCGGACGTGCGGTTCGTTCTTGTCGGTGGCCTTGCGGTCAATGCTTGGGGCTATCTGAGGGCTACTCAGGATGTGGACATCGTGCCGGATCCGGAACCGGCGAACTTGGAGCGGTTGGCCGCTCTGCTCGAGGGTCTGGACGGGAAGGTCGAGGTCGAAGGCGGCCGCCTGAAGTCGAGCGCAATACGCACGTTCTTGAAGGCGGGAGACCGTACGTTGGTGAGTACGAAGGCGGGCCATGTCGACGTCCTGCAGGGTCTTCCGCAAGTCCCCCCTTTTTCTCAGCTAGATGGTGATGGGGAATCCGTAGATCTCGACGGGATCACCGTCAAGATTTGCTCGCTCGACGCCCTGAAGGCGATGAAGGCGGCATCGGAGCGAGCTCGGGACCGGGACGACCTCGAGGCGCTGGAGGCCTTGGAGGAGTAGTCGCCCGACCGCAATCGCGCTCAGGCGGCGGTGCGGAGGAGGTTGCGGGTGGTGAGGAGCTCGGCGAGCTGGACGGCGTTGAGGGCGGCGCCCTTGCGGAGGTTGTCGCCGACGATCCAGAGGTTGAGGCAGTTGGGGTGAGAGGGGTCGTTGCGGATGCGGCCGACGAGGACGTCGTCGCGGCCGGCGGCGTCGATCGCGACGGGGTAGATGCCGTTGGCGGGGTCGTCGAGGACCTGGACGCCGGGGGCGTCCGATAGGAGCGTGCGGCAATCCTCGGGTGAGAGGGCCTTGCTGGTCTGGACGTTGACGGACTCGGAGTGGCCGGTGTAGACGGGAATGCGGACGCAGGTGGCGGAGATCGCGATGTCGTCGCGGCCGAGGATCTTGCGCGTCTCGGCCATCATCTTGCGCTCCTCGGTGGTGTAGTCGTCGCCGTCCTTGAACGACTCGACCTGGGGCATCGCGTTGAAGGCGATCTGGTGCGGGTAGATCTGCGGTTGGGGGACCTCGGTCGCCTCGAGCACGGCGCGGGTCTGGTCGTGGAGCTCCTCGACGGCGCGCTGGCCGGTGCCGGAGACCGCCTGGTAGGTCGATATCACGAGGCGCTCGATGCCGGCGGCATCGACGATCGGCTTGAGCGCGACGACCATCTGCATCGTCGAGCAGTTGGGGTTGGCGACGATGCCCTTGTGGTCGGCGAGCGCGTCGGGGTTGACCTCGGCGACGACGAGCGGGACGTCGTCCTGCATGCGCCAGTAGGAGGAGTTGTCGACGACGGTCGCGCCGGCGGCGGCGAAGCGGGGGCCCCACTGCTCGCTGACGCCTGAGCCGGCGGAGAAGAGCGCGAGGTCGAAGCCCTGGATCGTCTCGTCGGTCAACGGGACCACCGTCAAATTCTGGTCGCCCCAGTCGATCGCGCGACCGGCGGAGCGCTCGGAGGCGAACGGGACGACCTCGTCGGCGGGGAAGTCGCGCTCGCGCATGATCCCGAGGATCGTCGAGCCGACCGCGCCGGTGGCCCCTACGACGGCTACGCGCACGGTCAGGCCTCCGAGGTCTCGGCGGTCGACTTGACGACCGGGCGGTGGTCGCCGGAGACGTCCTCGGGGAGGACGGCGTCGGCGCCGAGGTCGAAGGCGGTGTGCAGCTCGCGGACGGCGTCGGCGACGTGCTCCTCGCGGATCACACAGGAGATCTTGATCGGTGACGTGGCGATCATCTCGATGTTGACGCCGGCCTCGCCGAGCACGCTGAACGTCTTCGCGGCGACGCCGGGGTGGCTGCGCATGCCGGCACCGACGATCGACACCTTCGCCATCGCGGGGTCGCTGGCGATGCCCGCGATGCCGAGGTCGGCGCGGATCGGCTCGAGCGCGTCGAGCGCGGCGGTCAGGTCGGCGCGCGGGACGGTGAACGACATGTCGGCGCGCGCTCCGTCGGACTCCGGCTCGTTCTGGATGATCATGTCGACGTTGACGTTCGCCTCGGCGAGCGCGGTCAGGACGCGACCGGCGATGCCGGGCTGGTCCGGCACGCCGGTGAGGGTGACGCGCGCCTCGTCGGTCGAGTGCGTCACGGCTGTCACGAGTGGTCGCTCCATCGTCTGCTGCTCGTCGACCACGAAGGTACCGGGTCCGTCGTCGAAGCTGGAGCGGCAGTGGATCGGGATGCCGTTGTTGCGCGCGTACTCGACCGAGCGCAGCTGCAGGACGCCGGCGCCGGACGCCGCCATCTCGAGCATCTCCTCGAACGAGACGACCGGCAGCTTGCGCGCGTCGGGGACGATTCGGGGGTCGGCGCTGAAGACGCCGGGGACGTCGGTGTAGATCTCGCAGACGTCGGCGTTCAGCGCGGCGGCGAGCGCGACTGCGGTCGTGTCGGAGCCGCCGCGGCCGAGCGTGGTGACGTCGGAGGTGTCGGTCGAGACGCCCTGGAAGCCGGCGACGAGCACGACCTTGCCCCCGTCGAGGGCCTCGCGGATGCGGTCGGCCCTCACGTCGAGGATGCGCGCCTTGGTGTGCGAGGCGTCCGTGACGATGCCGGCCTGGGAGCCGGTCAGGGAGATCGCCTCGCGCCCGAGGTCGTTGATCGCCAT
>DATABV010000102.1:0-9694 GCA_036259395.1 Thermoleophilaceae bacterium
ATGCCGCGCTTCGCGATCCGGATGTCGCAGGTCAGCGCCAGCTCGAGTCCGCCGCCGATCGCGTGGCCGTTGATCTGCGCGATCACCGGATAGGGATAGGCCTCGAGCGCCTCGATCGCGTCGTGAAACGGGTGGGCGACCAGCTTCTCAGCGTTCTCCTCGAACTCGCGCCCCTCGAGGTTGCCGAGGTCGTAGCCGGCCGAGAAGACTCCACCGCTGCCGGTCAGGACGAGGCAGCGCGCGTCGAGCGCGGCGACCGTCTCGGCGAGGGTGTCGAGGATCTCGTGGTCGAGCGCGCCGCGCCGCTCGGGATTCGAGATCCGCAATCGCACGACGCCGTCCGCGGGCTCGTCGCGGACCAGCTTGCCGGAGGCGAGCTCCACGCTAGTCGAGCACGACGAGCACGTCGCCCTCGTTGACCGACTGGCCCTCGGAGCACTTGATCTCGGCGACCGTGCCGTCGTCCTCGACCTCGACCGGCATCTCCATCTTCATCGACTCGAGGATCGCGACCGTGTCGCCCTCCTCGACCTCGTCGCCGACCTTGCACTCGATCTTCCAGACCGTTCCGGTGATGTGCGCCTCGACGTTCGGCAATGCGTCTCCTTGCTCGGTGGGGTCGCGCGGCGGCAATGTACCGCCACCGCGCGACCGATCACCGAGCCAGAGCGCCTCTGGGATCAATCCACGAAGTTGCGCACCTGGTTGTAGACCGTTGCGTCCAGATACAGGTCGCTGTGGCCCAGGCAGGCCGTCTGGGTGTTCGTCGCACCGATCAGCGAGACGCTGCTGTCCGGGTTGATGACGTTGTCGCACGGCGACCACCAGGTGCCGTAGTTGACCGCGCCGGGCGTCTCGTCGGTTGCGTTGAGGTTGTTCAGGAACGAGGAGCCGGGCTGCATCTCGAAGCACGAGGTGTTCCAGAAGCAGGCGTAGGCGGTTTGGGTGCCGTGGTTCGGCCCGCCGAGCGAGACCCACTCATCGACCTCCGCGGCTCCGCCGAGGTTCTTGAGGTAGTAGCGCGTGTTGAGCCCACCCATCGAGTGGCTGATGATGTCCACCTTGGCGGCGCCCGTGGCCGCGCGAATCTGGTCCACCTTGGTGTTGACCTGACCGGCGGTGGTCACGTTCGACTGTGCGGTGTTGTAGCTCCAGTTGTTCGTCTGCGCAGCGGTCCAGCCGTCGGCCTGGAAGCGGCCGATCATCGTGTTCCAGACAGAGCCGGTGCTGTTCCAGCCGTGGACGAACAGGATCGGCTCGACCGCCGCGGCGGTAGCCGCCGGCGCGAGTGCTGCGACGGCGGCTACGGCCGCCCCCAAGAACATCTTCCGCATGATTCCCTCCTGTACATGCGTTGACAATATGAGCGACAAACCGTAACCCCCGTGTCAATTTTCGGAAGTGCTCTGACATGTGTGACACGATGGCGATAGCGTCTCCGACATCTAGGATGCGCGCGTGATCCTCGCGCTCGACCAGGGCACGACCGGCTCGACCGCGCTCGTCTTCGACGCCGGCGGCCGGATCGCCGGCCGCGCCTACAGCGAGTTCCGCCAGCACTTCCCGCGCCCCGGCTGGGTCGAGCACGACGCCGAGGAGATCTGGCAGGTGACGCGCCGCGTCGGCCGCGAGGCGCTCGACGCGGCGGGGATCGACGGCCGCGCGCTCGCCGGGATCGGCATCGCCAACCAGCGCGAGACCGTCGTTGCCTGGGACCGCTCCAGCGGCGAGCCGCTGCACCGCGCGCTGGTCTGGCAGGACCGCCGCACGGCCGCCCGCTGCGACGAGCTGCGCGCAGCGGGACACGAGCCGCTCGTCCGCGAGCGCACCGGCCTGGTGCTCGATCCCTACTTCTCCGGGACGAAGATCGAGTGGCTGATCCGCCACGGCGGCGTTGACCCCGCGCGCGCGGCGTTCGGCACCGTCGACTCGTGGCTCGTCCACAGGCTCACAGGTCGCCACGCGACCGACTACTCGAACGCCTCGCGCACGCTGCTCTTCGACATCGGCCAGCTGCGCTGGGACGGCGAGCTCTGCGAGCTGCTCGGCGTGCCGCTCGACGCGCTGCCCGAGCCCTGCCCGAGCGCCCACGTCTACGGCGAGACCTCGGAGTTCGGCGGTTCGGTCCCGGTCGCCGGGATCGCCGGCGACCAGCAGGCCGCGCTCTATGGACAGGGCTGCCACGCGCCGGGGCTCGGCAAGAACACCTACGGCACGGGCAGCTTCGTGCTGCTCAACGCGGGCGAGGAGCGGCCCGCGCCGCAGGAGGGCCTGCTGACGACGCTCGCCTGGGGCGTCGACGGGCGCGTCGACTACGCGCTGGAGGCGGCGATCTTCGTCACCGGCGCTGCGGTCCAGTGGCTGCGCGACGGGCTCGGCGTGATTCGGACGGCGGCCGAGACCGAGGAGCTCGCCCGCTCGCTCGACTCCAACGACGGCGTCTACCTGGTGCCCGCCTTCACCGGGCTCGGCTCGCCGCACTGGGATCCCTACGCGCGCGGCACGATCGTCGGGCTGACGCGCGGCAGCGGCCGCGCCCACCTCGCTCGCGCGACGCTCGAGGCGATCGCCTACCAGACCGTCGACGCCGTGCGGGCGATGGAGACGGCGTCCGGCATCGACTTCGCCGAGCTGCGGGCCGACGGCGGCGCGGTCCACAACTCGTGGCTGATGCGCTTCCAGGCCGACGTCCTCGGCGTCCCGGTGATCGTGCCCGAGGTCTCCGAGACGACCGCGCTCGGGGCGGCGTATCTTGCCGGCGTGGCGACCGGGACCTGGACCGAGGCCGACGTCCGCGCGATGTGGCGCGAGGCGGCCCGCTACGAGCCGCGGATGCCCGCCGAGCAGCGCGACGACCTGCTCGCCGGCTGGCGACGAGCGCTCGAGCGCTCGCGCGGATGGGCCGGCGCGTGACCAAGCGCCGGGCGCGGGGTACCTGACGGCGCATGGCCGACGTCAAGCTCAAGGAGCAGGTCTACAAGGACCCCCGCCCGGCGGAGCACTTCGACCGCTACCACCGGCGCGTCCGCGAGCACCGACCGAACTGGGACTACGAGCTCGTCCGCACGATCCTCACGCCCTACCTGCTCGGCTTCTTCCGCACGCGCGCCTTCGACACCTACAACGTCCCGGCGGACGGGCCCTGCATCCTCGCGCCGAACCACTTCTCGTTCCTCGACCACTTCTTCCTCGCGGTCTACCTGCGCCGCAAGGTCCACTTCATGGCGAAGTCGCAGCTGTTCAAGCTGCCGCTTTGGCCCTTCTTCAACTACGGCGGCGTCTTCCCGGTGCGTCGGGGCCACGCCGACCAGGAGTCCTTCGACACCGCGCACGCGATCCTCGCCCGCGGCGACATCGTCGTGATGTACCTCGAGGGCGGTCGCTCGCGCACCGGCGAGCTCGGCACACCGCGCCCGGGCGTCGGCCGCCTGGCGCTCGAAACAGGCGTCCCGGTCGTCCCGGTCGCGATCGTTGGGTCGGAGAAGACGCGCAACTGGAAGCGCGGCCAGTTCCCGAAGGTCAGCGTCCGCTTCGGCGCGCCGGTCCGCTTCGACCCGGTCGACGAGCCGACCCGGGACCAGGCGCAGTACGCCTCAGAGCAGGTCTTCGAGCGCATCCGCGGCCTCTGGCAGGACGCGCGCGACTCGGGCCGCTAGTAGGTCTCCCTTAAACGGCGGAAGGCCGCCATGTCGTGGGCGGGGATCACGAGCGTGTCGGGGCGCTGCTCGATGAAGCGCTGAATCTCGCGCAGCGAGCGGCGGAAGCGGTGCTCGTCGGCCATCCGGTAGGGGAGAGCGGTCTCGGCGATCGTCTGGTGGGTGTAGGCGGCGTCGCCGGTCAGCAGCGCGTCGCGGTCGCCGAGCCGCAGCACGACCGAGCAGTGTCCCGGGCTGTGACCGGGCGTGAAGACGATCCTCAGGCTGCCGTCGCCGAACAGGTCGAGCGACCGGCCGAAGGTCTCGAACGAGTCGGCGGCCTCGCTCTCGAAGTCGAGCAGGCGGTAGTCGAAGGCATGGTCGAACTGGCGCTTGATGTAGCCGTCGGTCACGCCGCCCTCGGACGCCGCCTCCCACTCCGCCGAGCTGACGACGAACGTCGCCTGCGGGAACTGCGCGATGCCGCTCGCGTGGTCGCTATGCAGATGGGTCAGCACGACCGTCGCCACGTCGCCGGGGTCGAAGCCGCGCTGGCGCAGCTGGTCTGGGACGGCCTCGGCGGTGTCCATTCGGAGGTCCTTGTAGATCAGGCCCCCGAGCCTGCCCATCCCCTGGCGGGGGTCGACCGCGACGGCCGCGTGGAAGCCGGTGTCGACGAGCACGAGGCCGGCGCCGGGGTGCTCGACGAGAAAGGCTTGGACCGGCAGCTCGGGCCACTCGTCCTGCGACTTCCCGACGCCGAGCGCACGCAGCGGCGCGAGGCGCCCGTCGGTGCGGTGGATCAGCCCGGGCGGCGCGACCATCCGCGCGCACAGCAGCGGGTGCAGTCGCACCGTCGCCCCCTCGCGCCCGCCCGGCAACGGCAGCCGGGCCGGACGCGGCTCTGCCGCCGTCGCCATGCGGGCAATCTAACCCGTGCCGATAGGGTCCGGGCCGATGGGCTCGGAGATCTTCAGGCCCGGCCTGCTCGAGGGTCAGGTCGCGCTGGTCAGCGGCGGCGGATCCGGCCTCGGCCGTCGCAGTGCGGTCGAGCTCGCGGAGCTCGGTGCGCAGGTCGTCATTTGCGGACGGCGGGCCGACCCGCTCGCCGAGACTGTCGCGCTCTGCGCCGACGGCCGCTGCAGCGCCCGAGTCTGTGACATCCGCGAGGAGGATCAGGTCGAGGCGCTCGTCGACGCGGTGCTCGCCGACCACGGCCGGATCGACCTGCTCGTCAACAACGCCGGTGGCCAGTTCCTGACGCCCGCCGAGGAGATCACGCCGAAGGGCTTTCGCACGGTGATCCGGCTCAACGTCGAGGGGACCTGGCTGATGACCCACGCCGTGGCCACCAGAGCGATGATCCCCGGCGGCACCGGCGGCAAGATCGTCAACGTCACGCTGTCGCCGCACAACGGCCTGCCCGGGATGGCGCACTCCTCCGCCGCCCGCGCCGCGGTCGAGAACTTGACCCGCGTGCTGTCGATCGAGTGGTCGCGCTACGGGATCAAGCTCAATGCACTCGCCGCCGGCCAGTTCGGCACCGAGACGCTGCGCACGAAGTACCCCCAGGCGATCGTCGACCACCTCGAGCAGACCGTCCCGCTCGGCCGGCTCGGCACCGAGGAGGAGTTCGCCTGGGCGATCGCCTACCTCGCCTCGCCGGCCGGCGACTTCTACTCCGGCGCGGTGATCACGATGGACGGCGCGCGCGACAACTGGTTCGGCACCTGGCCGCCCCGCTCGATCGCCGACGCGGGGGGCAAGCCGCTCTCCGAGGAGCGGCGCCCCCGCGATCGCGGCTAGCTCGTCATTCCGGTGAACTGGCCACCGGTGACGTTGAGGACCTGCCCGTGGACGTAGTTCGACCACGGCGAGCAGAGGAAGAAGACGCCGCCGGCGGCCTCCTCGGGCGTGCCGGGCCGGCCCATCGGGATCAGCATCGTCGCCATCTGACGCAGCTGCTCCGGGATGCCGAGCTGGATCTCCTTGCCCTCGGCCTCGATCGTCTCGGCGTTCTCCTTGGAGGCCGTCAGGCGCGTCTCGATGAAGCCGAACGCGACCGCGTTGACGTTGATCTTGAACTGGCCCCACTCCTTGGCCAGCGTCTTGGTCAGTCCGACTACGCCCGACTTGCCGGACGAGTAGTTCGCCTGGCCGGCGTTGCCCATCGTCCCGGAGACTGACGAGACGTTGACGACCTTGCGGAAGACCTCGCGGCCCTCCTCACGCTCCTTTTTCGCCGGCTCGCGCATGTGCGGGGCGGCGGCGCGCAGGACCTTGAACGGGACGACGTTGTGGATGTCGAGCATCGCCTGGAACTGCTCGTCGGACATCTTGTGGATCGGGCCGTCCCAGGTGTAGCCGGCGTTGTTGACGACGATGTCGAGCCCGCCGAAGGCCTCGACGGCGGTCTCGACGAGCTTGTCCGGCACGCCGTCCTTGGTCAGGTCGCCGGCGAAGGCGACGGTCTCGCCCGCGATCTCGCCCGCGGCCTGCTCGGCGACGTCGCCGTCGAGGTCGTTGACCAGGACGCGCGCGCCCTGAGAGGCGAGCAGCTCCGCCGTCGCCCGTCCGATGCCGCGCGCCGATCCGGTCACGATCGCCGACTTTCCGTCGAGAACTCCCACGTCCACTCCCTCTGTCGTTGAAGATCGGGCGGATTCTTACCGTGTGGGCGTTCGGTGGGAGCTGTGGAGGGGTAGTCGAGACGCCAATGGCCACCACAGCGCTCGCAGTCGTCGACATGCTCAACCCCTACGACCACGAGGACGCCGAGGTCCTCGCCGAGAGCGTCGAGGACGTCGTCGAACCGATCCGCGTCCTGCTCGACCACGCCGGCGACGACGACGTCGACGTGATCTACGTCAACGACAACTACAACGACTGGAACTCGTCGCAGGAGGAGCTCGCCCGCCGGGCGCTCGACGGACGCCGGCCGGACCTCATCGAGCCGATCCTGCCGCCGGAGGAGTCCTCGTTCGTAATCAAGGCGCGCCACAGCATCTTCTACGGCACGCCGCTCGAGCACCTGCTGCACGAGCGTGAGATCGACCGGCTCGTGCTGTGCGGCCAGGTGACCGAGCAGTGCATCCTCTACAGCGCGCTCGACGCCTATGTGCGCCAGTTCGACGTCAGCGTCGTCGGCGACGCGGTCGCGCACATCGACCGCTCGCTCGCCGACGCCGCACTGCGGATGATGGAGCGCAACATGCGCGCGCAGGTCGTGGAAAGTAGGAAGTTCCACTCCTTACTTTGCTAGCGTGGCCCCATGGCCACCGCGGAGACTGTCCTCAAGCCCGACTTCGGATCCAAGCGCAAGCACTTCATCTTTGAGGAGCATCACGACCGGCTGCGCGAGTCGATCCGCTCGTTCGTCGAGAAGGAGCTCACCCCCCACGCCGACGAGTGGGAGGAGACAACCTTCCCCGACTCGGTCATCCGGCGGATGGGCGAGCTCGGCTTCCTCGGCCTGTCGATGCCCGAGGAGTACGGCGGTCAAGGGGGCGACTACTTCTGCAACCTGGTGCTCGCCGAGGAGATGGGCCGCTCGAACTCCGGCGGCTTGACGATGGGCGTCGCCGTTCACACCGACATGGCGATGCTGCCGATCCACCTGTTCGGCAGCGAGGAGCAGAAGCAGCAGTGGCTCGTGCCGGCGATCAAGGGCGAGAAGATCCTCTGCCTTGGGATCACCGAGCCGGATGCGGGCTCGGACGTCGCCGGCATCAAGACGCGAGCGGTGCGCGATGGCGAGGACTACGTCATCAACGGCTCGAAGACCTACATCACCAACGGCCATCGCGCCGACGTGATCGTGCTCGTCACCAAGACCGATCCCGACGCCGGCTACGACGGCTTCACGCTCTTCCTGGTCCCGATGGACGCGCCGGGCGTGATCCGCGAGAAGAAACTCGAGAAGCTCGGCATGCACGCCTCCGACACGGCGCTGCTGGCCTTCCAGGACGTCCGCGTCCCGGCCTCGGCGATGCTCGGCCAGGAGGGCAAGGGCTTCTACCACATCATGTGGGAGCTCCAGGGCGAGCGGCTGATCGGCGCGGCGGGCTGCGTCGCCGGCGCCCAGCGCTGCTTCGACAAGACGCTCCAGTACGCCCTCGAGCGCGAGGCGTTCGGCCGGCCGATCGGCAAGTTCCAGGCGATCCGACACAAGTTCGCCGAGATGGCGACGAAGATCGAGGCCGGGCGGCAGATGACCTACACGACCGCCTGGCGCTTCAACAACGGCGAGTACCCGGTGCGCGAGATCTCGATGGCGAAGCTGTTCACCGCCCAGATGGCCTGCGAGGTCACCGACGAGTGCCTGCAGATCCACGGCGGCGCTGGCTACATGCGCGAGTACGGGATCGAGCGGGCGTGGCGCGACATGCGGCTGAACCGGATCGGGGCGGGGAGCGACGAGATCATGCTCGACGTGATCGGGCGGTCGTACGGGCTCTAGGAGCGTGAGGCTCGAGCCACCGTTCACCGACGAGCACCAGGCGCTGCGCGAGTCGATTCGGCGGTTCGTGGAGAAGGAGCTGCGGCCGTACGCCGCCCAGTGGGAGGACGAGCGCTGGTTCCCGAACGACGTGTTCGGGAAGCTTGCGGCGAACGGGTTCCTCGGCCTGAAGTACCCCGAGCGCTATGGCGGCGAGGGCGGCGACCACGTCCACGACGCGGTGCTGATCGAGGAGCTCGGCGGCTGCGGGTCGGGCGGCGTGGCAGCTGGAGTCGTGCGCACATAACGATCGCGACGCCGCCGATCTTCAAGTTCGGGACCGAGGAGCAGAAGCAGCGCTTCCTCGTGCCGGGAATCCGCGGCGAGAAGATCGCCGCGCTGGGAATCACCGAGCCGGGCACGGGATCGGACGTTGCGGGCATCCGCACGCGTGCCAAGCGTGTCGACGGCGGCTGGGTGGTCAACGGCTCGAAGACGTTCATCACCGGCGGCGTGCGCGCCGACGTCGTCGTGACCGCCGTCAAGACGAGCGACGAGGGCGGCCACGGCGGCCTGTCGTTCCTGCTGATCGAGAAGGGGATGGAGGGCTTCACCGTCTCGAAGAAGCTCGAGAAGCTCGGCTGGCACGCTTCCGACACGGCGGAGCTGGCGTTCCAGGACGTCTTCGTGCCGGAGGAGAACCTGCTCGGCGATGAGAACCGCGGCTTCTACCTGATCATGGCCAACTTCCAGTGGGAGCGGATAGCGATGGCGCTCGGCGCGGTCGCGGCGATGCAGCGGCTGCTCGACACGTCGGTCGCCTACGCGCTCGAGCGCGAGGCGTTCGGCCGGCCGATCGGGAGGTTCCAGGCGATCCGCCACAAGGTCGCCCAGATGGCGGTCAAGCTTGAAGCGTCGCGCGCGCTCACCTACCACGCGCTGCGGCTCTTTCACGACGGCCAGGACGCGATCCGCGAGGTGACGATGGCGAAGCTGCTCTCACAGCGCGCTGCCTGCGAGGTCGCCGACGAGGCGATCCAGATTCACGGCGGCGCCGGCTACATGCGCGAGTACGAGATCGAGCGCGCCGCCCGCGACCTCCGCCTCGGCCCGATCGGCGGCGGAACCGACGAGATCATGAAGGAGATCCTCGGGCGGCAGATGGGCTTGTAGCTGCTGGCCCCGTGGAAGACTCCTCCCTATGACCGAGCGAGCCTTCGACGCGATCGTCCTGGGCGCCGGGCCCGCGGGCGAGGTCGTGGCGGGACGCCTTGCCGACGGCGGGCTGTCGGTGGCGATCGTCGAGCCGCATCTCGTCGGCGGCGAGTGCTCCTTCTACGCATGCATGCCGTCGAAGGCGCTGCTGCGGCCGGGCGAGCTGCTAGCCGAGGCGCGGGGCGTGCCCGGCGTCGCGGAGGCGATTGCCGGCGACCTCGATGCTACGGCGACGTTGGCGCGCCGCGACGAGGTGATCCACGACCTCGACGACTCCGGCCAGCTGCCGTGGCTGGAGGACAAGGGGATCGAGCTGCTGCGCGGCGAGGGCCGTCTCGACGGCGAGCGACGCGTGCGCGTCGGCGACGAGCTGCTGATCGCGCGGCGCGCGGTCGTGGTCGCGACG
>DATABV010000103.1:0-3524 GCA_036259395.1 Thermoleophilaceae bacterium
GAGGGCGAGCCGTTCATCACGCCCGACCGCAAGGTCGCGCTGCCGCCGCGCCATGAGCTCGCGACCTCGATGGAGGCGCTGATCCACCACTTCAAGCTCGTCACAGAGGGCTTCCGCGTGCCGTCCGGCGAGGCCTACTGCGCGATCGAGTCCCCGCGCGGCGAGCTCGGCTGCTACATCCTCGCCGACGGCTCCGCGAAGCCGGCGCGCGTCCACGTGCGCGACCCCAGCTTCGTCAACCTGCAGGCGCTGCCGGAGATGAGCGAGGGCGGCCTGCTCGCCGACATGATCGCCAACATCGCGATGCTTGACCCGATCCTCGGGGGGATCGACCGGTGAGCCCGCACGCCCCCGAGCCGGGCGCGACCGGGCGCGTCGACCGTCGCCTCACGCCCCTGCGCTGGGACGAGGCGGCCGACCTCGACAAGCCGCCGGCGACGATCCCCGAAGCGACCGAGACCGAGGTCCCGGCCGAGCTGCGCGAGCGGATCGAGGCGCTGATGTCGCGCTATCCGGATCGCCGCTCGGCGGCGCTGCCGGCGCTCGACGCCGCCCAGCGTGTCCACGGCTGGTGCTCGCCGGAGGCGATCGACCAGGTCGCCGCCGTGATGCGCGTGACACCCGCCTATCTCTCCTCGGTCGCGACCTTCTACGACATGCTGCGCACCGAGCCGCTCGGCCGCCGCTACGTCTACGTCTGCACGAGCGTCGCCTGCCACCTGCGCAACGCGAAGGCGGTCCACGACGCGATCGCCGACGAGGCGCGCGAGCAGGGGCTCGAGGACTGCGACATCCGCCAGTTCGAGTGCCTCGGCGCCTGCGACATGGCACCGATGGCCTCGATCGACGGCCGCTACGTGGGACCGCTGGACGTGTCAGACGCGGCCGAGGTCGTCGCGGCGCTGAAGGAGGACCGCGAGGTCTTCCCCGGCCGCGGCCTGACCGACCGCGACTTCGAGCTGCCGTGGGCCCAAGGAGAAGTTACGGGCGGAGCGCAGACGGATCGCGGAGCTGAGGGAGGTCCCGGATCTAGCGGGGCGCGATCCGGCGAGCACGGCACCGATGGATCTCCGCCGACCCCTCCCGACACGAACCGCGCATGACCGACACGCTCGAGACCAAGGTCCTCACCGCCAACCTCGACGTGGCGAACCTCGACCTGATCCACGTCTACGAGTCGACCGGCGGCTACCGCTCGGCGCGCAAGGCGGCGCTCGAGATGACCCAGGACGAGGTGCTCGAGCAGCTCGAGTCATCCGGCCTGCGCGGCCGCGGCGGCGCCGGCTTTTCGATGGGCAAGAAGGCGAGCTTCATCCCCAAGGGGTCGATGGACAAGTTCCTCTGCTGCAACGCCGACGAGTCCGAGCCGGGCACGTTTAAGGACCGGCTGCTGATGCAGCGCAACCCGCATCTGCTGGTCGAGGGGATCATCATCGGCGCGATCGCCGCCGGCGCCAACCGCGCCTTCATCTTCATCCGCGGCGAGTACTCGGCCCAGGCCGACATCCTCGACCGCGCGGTCGAGCAGGCCTACGACGCCGGCTACCTCGGCGACGGGATCTTCGGGTCGGACATCCAGGTCGAGCTGGTCGTCCACCGCGGCGAGGGCGCCTACATCTGCGGCGAGGAGTCCGCGCTGCTCGACGCGCTCGAGGGCAAGCGCGGCAACCCGCGCCTCAAGCCGCCGTTCCCGGCGAACCAGGGCCTCTACCAGGGACCGACGCTGATTAACAACGTCGAGACGCTCTGCAACACCCCGATCATCATCGAGAAGGGCGCCGAGTGGTACCGCCAGTTCGGCGTCGGCAACTCGACCGGCACGAAGATGGTGTCGGTCTCTGGCAACGTCCAGCGGCCGGGCAACTACGAGATCGAGCTCGGGATCACCGCGCGCGAGATCGTCTACGGACTGGCCGGCGGTCCACTGCCGGGGCGTGAGATCAAGTGCTGGTTCCCCGGCGGGTCGTCGGCCCCGGTGCTGCTGCCCGAGGACCTCGACCGGCCCTACACGTTCGAGTCGATGGCCGAGGCGGGCTCGATGCTGGGCTCGGGCGCGATCATCGTCGTCGACGACTCGGTGCCGATCGTCGGCATCGCGTTGCGGCTGGCCGAGTTCTACCGCCACGAGTCGTGCGGCAAGTGCGTGCCGTGCCGCGAGGGGACGAACTGGACGGTGAAGATGCTCGAGCGGCTCGATCGCGGCGAGGCGACGCCGATGGACATCGAGATCATCTCCTCGGTCCAGGACAACATCATCGGCAACTGCCTCTGCGTGCTCGGCGACTCGATGGCGATGCCGATCGGGTCGATGATCAAGCACTTCCGGCCGGAGTTCGAGGCCCATATCGAGGCGGCGCGCGAGCGCGCCGACCGTGCCGCCGCCGTCGGCGAGTTCTCGGCGGTCGAGCTTGCCGCCAGCCCGCACTCGGGACCGGGGGTCGGCTGATGGCGCGCCCCGAGCCGCGCAAGATCGTCTTCGAGCTCGACGGCCGCGAGGTCGAGGCGGCAGAGGGCACGCTGCTCGTCGACGCCGCCCGCAACGGCGACGTTGAGATCCCCTACTTCTGCTACGAGCCGAAGCTCGGACCGCCGGTCGGCGCCTGCCGGATGTGCCTGGTCGAGATCGAGGGCATCCCGAAGCTGCAGACCTCGTGCTCGACGCCGGTCAAGGACGGCATGGTCGTCCACACCACGACCGACCGCGTCAAGGAGGCGCAGAACGCGGTCGTCGAGTTCCTGCTCGTCAACCACCCGCTCGACTGCCCGGTCTGTGACAAGGGCGGCGAGTGCCCGCTGCAGGACATCTCCTACGGCTGGGGCCCCGGCCGCTCGCGGATGATCGAGCCGAAGCGCCACTTCAAGAAGCCGCTCGAGGTCTCGCCGCTGGTCGCGATCGACCGCGAGCGCTGCATCCTCTGCTACCGCTGCGTGCGCTTCTCGCAGGAGGTCGCCGAGGACTACCAGCTCGTCTTTCTCGAGCGCGGCGACCACACCTATGTCGGGACGCACGACGGCGCGCCGTATGTCGCGCCGTTCAGCGGCAACATCACCGAGCTCTGCCCGGTCGGCGCGCTGACGCCGACGACCTACCGCTTCCGCGCCCGCCCATGGGACGTCGAGGAGGCCGGCTCGGTCTGCATCGGCTGCGCCAGCCAGTGCAACGTCCGCTACACGGTCCGCGACGACGACAAGGTCCTGCGCGTGCTGGCGCGCGACAACGACGAGGTCGACGACGGCTGGGTCTGCGACAAGGGCCGCTTCGGCTACGAGTCGTTCCACTCGCCGGAGCGCGTCACCGCACCGATGGTCCGCGACGGCGGCGTGCTGCGCGCGGTGTCATGGGAGCGGGCGCTGGACGAGGCGGCGAAGGCGCTGGCCCGCGGCGGCGAGCGCACCGCCGCGCTCGCCGGCGGCGCGGTCACCAACGAGGAGGGGCTCCTGCTTCAGCACCTGCTGCGCGCGGGGCTGGGATCGCCGCACGTCGACGCGCGGTCGGGCGGCGCGATCGACGCGGCGCAGGCGCG
>DATABV010000104.1:0-1918 GCA_036259395.1 Thermoleophilaceae bacterium
TCTCTCGAAGTCGACATCCGAAAGGCGTTCACGCAGATGGCAGAGCAGGTACTTCTCTACGACACCACCCTCCGCGACGGGATGCAGGGGGAGGGGATGTCGCTGTCCGCCGACGAGAAGGTTCGCGTCGCCCACGCACTCGACGAGCTTGGGGTGCATCTGATCGAGGCCGGCTTCCCGAGCTCGAACCCGAAGGAGCAGGCGCTCTTCGAGCTGCTCGCGGGCGAGAGCTTCGAAAATGCGCAGATCGCCGCCTTCGGCATGACGCGCCGCAAGGACAGCGCCGCCGCCGACGATCCCGCGCTGCGCGTGCTCGCCGACGGCTTCGCGCCGGTCTGCACGCTGGTCGGCAAGACGTGGTCGCTGCACCTCGAGAAGGTGACGCGCGTCGATCCGGAGGAGAACCTGCGGATGATCGCCGACTCCGTGGCGTTTCTGCGCGGCGAGGGCAAGCGCGTCATCTACGACGCTGAGCACTTCTTCGACGCGTACGCCGACGACCCGGCCTACGCGCTGCGCTGCCTGCGCGCGGCCGCCGAGGCAGGCGCCGAGAACCTAACGCTCTGCGACACCAACGGAGCGACGCTGCCGGGGGCGATCTCGGAGGCCACCGCCGCCGTCGTCCAGGAGCTGGGCGGAGCGGCACAGGTCGGCATCCACACCCACGACGACGCGGGCTGCGGGGTCGCCAACTCGCTGGTCGCCGTCGAACGCGGCGCGCGGCTGGTGCAGGGGACGGTCAACGGCTACGGCGAGCGCTGCGGCAACGCCAACCTGCTGACGATCCTCGCCAACCTGCAGCTCAAGCTCGGCTACGACTGCGTGGAGCCCGGCCGGCTCGAGCGGCTGACCGAGACCGCGCACCTGATCGACGAGCTCTGCAACGTCTCGCCGAACCCGAACCAGCCCTACGTCGGCGCCAACGCCTTCGCCCACAAGGGCGGCATGCACGTCGCCGGCGTCAATCGCGACGCGCGCACCTTCGAGCACGTCGATCCGCGTCAGGTCGGCGCTGACCGGCGACTGCTGATCTCCGAGCTGAGCGGCAAGGGGACCGTCGAGGCGCGCGCCGCGAAGACCGGCGTCGACCTCGGACCGGACGGCGCCGCGCGCGTGGCCGACCGCGTCAAGGAGCTCGAGCACCGCGGCTACCACCTCGAGGCCGCCGACGGGTCGTTCGACCTGCTAATCCGCAAGCAGGCCGGCGACTATGAGCCGCTGTTCACGCTCGAGTCCTGGCGCGTGATCGTCGAGAAGCGGAATGACCTCGGTGCGCAGACTCCGTCTGCTTCCGCCCAGCACGGCGCGGTCGAGACGGAGGCGACGATCAAGATCTGGGTTGACGGCGAGCGCTACATCCGCACCGCCGAGGGCAACGGACCGGTCAACGCGCTCGACAACGCGCTACGCGACGCGATCTGCGAGCGCCATCCGCACCTGCGCGACATCGAGCTCGTCAACTACAAGGTGCGGATCCTCGACGAGAGCAAGGGCACCGGCGCCGCGACGCGCGTCCTGCTCGACGCCGGCGACGGCAGCGAGACCTGGGGCACGATCGGCGTCTCGGAGAACATCATCGAGGCCAGCTGGGAGGCGCTCGTCGACTCCTTGGAGGCCGGCATGCTCCCCGGCCGCGCTGAACATGTTCGCAAGGCTGCCCGGAGCGAGGTCCCGTCCTCTTGACGGAGCCGTTCATACCGGTCGCCAGGCCGGTGATCGGCCAGCGCGAGAAGGAGCTCGTGCTCGACGTCCTCGACTCTCGCCACCTCTCGCTCGGACCACGCCTGGCCGAGTTCGAGCAGGCGTTCGCCGATCGCCTCGGCGTCGAGCACGCTTCGGCGGTCTCGAGCGGCACGGCCGGTCTGCACCTCGCGCTGCGCGCGGCGGGTGTAGAGGCCGGCGACGAGGTCGTCACCAC
>DATABV010000105.1:0-19725 GCA_036259395.1 Thermoleophilaceae bacterium
TTCGCCGCCGTGATGATCACCTGCAACGGCATCATCGGCATCTCGATCCTCGCCGCGGCTCTGCGCGACCGGATCGCCGTCTTCAACCCCGAGGGCTCGGCCACGGCCTTCGCGACGGTCATCACCCTGGCGACGCTCAGCCTCGTCCTGCCGACCTTCACCACGAGCGAGTCGGGCCCCGAGTTCTCCGCCTCGCAGCTCGCCTTCGCCGCGGTCGCGTCGCTCGCGCTCTACGTCCTCTTCCTGATCGTTCAGACGGTTCGGCACCGCAGCCACTTCATGCCTGAGGGCGAGGACAGTGGCGTGACCGAGCTGCACGGGTCGCCGCCAACGACGGCGGCCGCCCTGCGCAGCCTCGGGCTGCTGCTCGTCTCGCTGGTCGCGGTCGTCGGCCTGGCCAAGACCAGCTCCGGGGCGATCGAGAGCGCAGTCGCGTCGGTCGGCGCACCGCAGTCGGCTGTCGGCGTGGTGATCGCCCTGCTCGTCCTGATGCCAGAGACGCTGGCCGCAACCCGCAACGCCCGTCGTGGCCGCGTGCAGATCAGCTTCAACTTGGGCTACGGCTCGGCGATGGCCAGCATCGGACTGACGATCCCGGTGATCGCCGTGGCGTCGATCTGGCTCGAGGGCCCGCTGGTGCTCGGTCTCGGCTCGACGCAGATCGTCCTGCTGGTCCTCACGGCGCTGGTCAGTTCGCTGACCCTGCTTCCCGGCCGCGCGACCCTGCAGGAGGGAGGCGTGCACCTCATTCTGCTCGCCGCGTTCCTATTCCTGGCCTTCGACCCCTGAGCCGAGGTCGGATACGTATAACCACCCATTGCGGCCCCTCTCGTCGCGCGGCAGCGTGAGGAGCGTGAGCGTCGTCGTCTGGGTCATGATCGGCATCCGACAATCCGCCCGGGGTCGTCCAAGCCCTCTGGGCCATCCCCGGCACCCTCGCGGCGCTCGCCGCAAGCTACGCCTACGGCGCTCGTCTGGATCAGCGCCGCGGGATAGAGCGCGCGCACAACATCATCTAGCTCTCCGGCGGCCCTAGGTCGCTGTCCAGCAGGGGCTCGTGCTGGGTCCCTAGGCCAGCGCCGGGCTAGCCGGCCCTTCGAACACGTCGATCGCGAGCGCTCCGACGACCGACTGCAGCCAGGCGCGCTCGTCCGGGTCCACGCTGGCGACTCGCCGCCGCACGTACGCCAGACCGGCGACGAGCCGCGCGTCTGGCGACGGGGCCTGGGCGGGGCGCCGATCGGACCGTCGCGCCAGCGCTCCTGCAGTCCGTCGAGCTCCCTGGCGGCCTCACGCCGGACGAGGACGTGCAGGCGATTGCCCGCCCGGATGCGGGTCGACCCCCGCGGAGCGATGGCTTCGCCGCTGCGGACGATCACGCTGACCAGCGCGTCGCGCGGCAGGCCGAGATCACGCACGTACATGTCGACGATCGCGTGGTTGGGGCGAACCAGGTGCGCCACCGTCTCGGCGCCGAGGCGGCGGAGCGCTCCGACCTCGATGATCGGCTCGGAAGGCGGGGGCGCCTCGGCGGCGTCGCGGTCCGAATCGGGTCCGAAGAGCCGGCGAGGCAGCCAGCGAGCGAGCACATGCGACCGCGCTGAGAGAAGCGGGGACAAAATCGACAGGACGAGCACGTAGAGCGCCGCGAACGGCGCGACCCGGCTATCGAGGCCAGCGGCCACCGCCAGCGAGGCCAGGATCAGCTCGAACTCACCACGGCTGACGAGCATCAGAGCGGTGTTGGAGGCCGCAAGGCGGCCGTAGCCGTAAACCCGGGCGGCGACGACGCCAGCCACGACGTTGAACAGAAGCGTTACCGCGACAGCGACCGCGACCGCCGATGCGACCGCGCCCATGTCGCTCGGGGCGATCGTCAGGCCGAACCAGAAGAAGAAGATCGCGGCGAACGTGTCGCGCAGAGGAACGAGCAGGCGCTCTACCCGCGGTCCGATCCCCGTGCCGGCGACGACCATGCCAGCCAGGAGCGCTCCGACCGCGTCCGAGGCTCCGGCGATGTGGGCGAAGCCGGCGACGAAGACGCCGAAGCCGACGCTGAGGATGATCGTAAGCTCGGCGTCGTCGGCGCTTATCAGGGGGCGGACCAGGCGCGCGCCCCAGCGCGCGAGCGCGAACAGCCCGGTGAGAAACGCGAATGCGATCGCGATCGACTCGAGAATCTCGTACGCGCCCTGCTGGTCGCCGAGGATTGGCTGCAGCAGCGCGAGGTAGAACGCAATGAACACGTCCTCGACGACGATGATCCCGAGGATCATCCCGGTCTCGGGATTCGAAACGCGGCGGAGATCGAGGAGCAGCTTCGTGACGATCGCTGTCGACGACGTCCCGATCATCCCCGCGATGACGAAGATCTCCCGCGTGCCCCAGCCGAGCGCCCATCCGAGCACGAGACCCGCGCCGAAGTTGAGGACGATGTAGGACCCTCCCGCCCACAGCAGCCGCCGCCCGCCGCTCATCAGGTCGTCGATCGAGAACTCGATCCCGAGGTGGAAGAGCAAAAGGACCAGGCCGAGGGTCGCCAGCAGGTGGATTCCCTCGGGGTCGTCAAGAACGACGAGCCCCGGCGTGTTCGGTCCGAACACGATCCCGGCGACGATGAAGAACGGGATCGTCGGCAAGCCGAGACGCCGCCCAAACCGGGCGAAAAGGCCGGCCAGCAGCAAGGCGGCCCCTAAGACGGCGAGCTCGTTGTCCACGTCACCCACCCAAGCGGTCAGGCAGCGACGATCGAGGGCTCCTCATGCGCCGGACAAAGTCTGCCGCCGCTGCTGCATGGCGTCGATGGGTGACAACCCCCATACGGCAGCCGTTGCCCGAAGGCCTCGCCCGGGTTCGTCTGCTACTTCTTTACGTGCATGCCAGAGGGCGAGCCAGGGGACGACGAGCCTCCGAGTCCGAGCTGTAGACCGGCGCCTGCTGGCGATGGCGGGGGCCGATGATCGAGGTTCTGTTCCTCGTCGTGTCTGCTGTGCTGGTGGTCGCGTGCGGGGCGTTCGTCGCGGCGGAGTTCTCGTTGGTGACGGTCGACCGCTCGGCTGTCGAGCGCGCGGCCGAGCGCGGTGACGCCGGCGCGGCCGGCGTCCTGAAAGCGTTGAGCAGCCTCTCGACCCAGCTGTCGGGCGCCCAGCTCGGGATCACGCTCACCAACCTCCTGATTGGCTTCGTCGCCGAGCCGACGATCGCCGACCTGATCGACGGGCCGCTGGAGTCTGCCGGAGTGCCGGCGGCGATCGTCACCGGCGTAGCGCTCGTGATCGCGCTGTCCGCGGCGACTACGGCGACGATGGTGGTCGGCGAGCTGGTGCCCAAGAACCTCGCGATCGCTCGCCCGCTCCAGACGGCGCGGGCGGTTCAGGGCTTCATGCGGGGCTTCACCCGCGTCAACGCGCCGTTGCTCGGGGTGTTCAACGGAGCCGCGAACGGGGTTCTCCGGTGGTTCGGGATCGAGCCGCAGGAGGAGCTCGCGTCCGCGCGCTCGCCCGACGAGCTGAGCTCGCTGATCGGGCGCTCGGCCGCTCAGGGCACGCTCGAGGAGGAGACGGCCGCGCTGCTGCGCAGGTCGCTCGCGTTCGCCGAGCGTCAGGCGCAGGATGTGATGACGCCGCGCACGCGGCTCCACACCATCGGTGCCACCGAGCCGATCCAGGCGGTGATCGACATGGCGCGCGCCACCGGCCGTTCGCGGTTTCCGGTGCTGGGCGAGGGGCCCGACGTCGTCGTCGGGGTCGTGCACGTCAAGCACGCCGTCGGCGTGCCGCCGGAGCGCAGGGAGATCGCCCGGGTCGCCGACGCGATGGTGGCCCCGGTCGTGGTTCCCTCGACGGTGGAGCTGGACCCGCTGCTCGGCAGGCCGCTCTGGCGCAGCCTGCAGATGGCCGTCGTGGTCGACGAGTTCGGCGGCATCGACGGGCTCGTGACGCTGGAGGACATCGTCGAGGAGATCGTTGGCGAGGTCCTCGACGAGCACGACCGGCGCGACCCCGCTATCCGCCGCGATCCGGCGGGCGGCTGGGTCCTGTCGGGCCTCCTGCGCCCCGACGAGGCAAGCGACGCCGTGGGCGCGGCGCTGCCCGAGTCCGACGACTACGAGACCCTCGGCGGGCTGATCGCAACCGAGCTCGGGCGCATCGCCCACGTCGAGGATCGGGTGTCGCTGGAGGTCCGCGACGCGGAGGGGCTTCGCCGCGAGGCGCAGCTGACGGTCGCGCGGATGGACGGCTGGCGCGTCGACAGGGTCCGGCTGCGGCTTGGCGAGGCCCTCCCCGACGAGGAGCACGAGTGAACGACTGGCTCGCCCTCGGCCTGGGCGTCTTCCTGCTCGCGCTCAATGCGTTCTTCGTCGGCGCGGAGTTCGCCCTGATCTCCGCACGGCGCAGCGCCATCGAGCCGAAGGCACAGGAGGGGTCACGGCGAGCGAAGGTGACGCTGAGGGCGATGGAGCAGATCTCGCTGATGCTGGCCGGCGCGCAGCTCGGCATCACGATCTGCTCGCTGCTGCTGCTGGCGGTGGTCGAGCCCGCCGTCGCGCACCTGCTTGAGGGACCGTTCGGCGCGCTCGGGGTGAGCGACGCGCTCCGGCATCCCGTCGCGTTCGCGATCGCGCTCGCCGCTGTCGGCGTCTCGCACGTGGTGCTCGGCGAGATGGTGCCGAAGAACATCGCGCTCGCCAAGCCCGACCGTGCCGCGTTGGCGCTCGCGCCGCCGCTCCTGCTGATCGTGAGGCTGCTGCGACCCGCGATCGCCGCGCTGAACGCGATCGCCAACGGGATGCTTCGGCTCGTAGGCGTGCAGCCTCAGGACGAGGTGACGAGCAGCTTCACCCGCGAGGAGGTCGCCGGCTTCGTCGACGAGTCCCGACGCGAGGGGCTGCTGCACCCGTCCGAGGAGCGCACCCTGATCGGAGCGCTCCAGTTCGGCGAGCGCACAGCCACCAACGTCCTGCTGCCGCTCGACGATGTCGAGACCCTGCCGATCGCCGTCACCCCGCACGATGTCGAGCGCGCCGCCGCCCGCACCGGGTTCTCACGCTTCCCCGTCCAGGACGAGTACGGCGCCCCGATCGGCTACCTGCACCTCAAGGACGCGCTCGAGACCAAGGACGTCCATCGCAACCGCCCGATCGCGCGACGGTGGGTGCGGCCACTGCCCGCGATCCCCGCCACCGACCCCCTGCTCTCGGTACTCGCCACCATGCAGCGCTCCGGGGCGCACCTCGCGCAGGCCGTCGACGGCGATCGCGGGCTAATCGGGATCGTCGCGTTGGAGGACGTCCTCGAGGAGCTCGTCGGCGAGATCCGCGACGGAACACGACGCGCTGCCTAGGGACGTCGCTTGCGCAAGGGCCCCACGCCCCCACCGCTCGTTCCGAATCCTCGTCGCTTTTTGGCAGAACCTTTGGAAACCGAGCGCCTCCCTCAGCGCAGCGCCGTCAGGACCCGCTCGACGAGCGCGTCGAGCGCGCGGACGGCCGCTTCGAGGTCCTCGGGGCGCGTGTCCTCCTCGCGCGTGTGGGAGCGGCCGCCGATGCTGCGTGCGAAGAGCATCGCCGCGGGGACGCCGGCGCGGGCGACGGCGGCGGCGTCGTGGAGCGCGCCGCTGGAGATCGGCAGCGCCTCGCCGGCGAGCTCAGTCACGACGTCGTCGGCGATGCTGACGAGCAGCGGGTCGAACGGCACCGGCGCCGTGCGCAGCAGCGTCTCCCAGGCGACTGTCGTCCGTTCCTCGGCGGCGATCCGGTCGGCCGCCTCGCGGGCGCGCCGCTCGACGTCGGCGAGCAGCTCCGGGGTCTCGTGGCGCTGATCGACGAGCAGCGTCGCCTCGCCGGCGACGGCGGTGACGATCCCGGGCGCGGCGGCGACGTCGCCGGTGGTGCCGCGCCCACCTTGCCGGCGCGCGATCTCGCGCACCTCGAGCGCCAGGCGAGCGGCCGAGAGCAGCGCGTCGCGGCGCAGCTCGAGCGCGGTCGCCCCGGCGTGGGCGGTCTCGCCCTCGAAGCGGACCGCGTGGCGGACGACGCCGAGCACGCCGCTTACGACGCCGACCGGCAGGTCGCGGCGCTCGAGCTCGACGCCCTGCTCGATGTGCAGCTCGAGGTAGGCGACGACGTCGGCGAGCTGCGCGTGCGCCTCCCCCATCCGCGCCAGCTCGACGCCGTGCTCGGCGAGCGCCTCGCGCACGCCGACCCCGTCGCGGTCGGCGAGCGCGGCTAGCTCCTCGCCGTCGAGCAGGCCGGCTGCCGCCTCCGAGCCGATCAGGCTGCGCCCGAAGCGGGCGCCGTCCTCGTCGGCCCAGTCGACCAGCCGCAGCGTCAGCGGCGGCTGCCCCTCGCCGGCGACCCGGCGCAGCACCTCGAGCGCCGCGAGGACGCCAAGGGTGCCGTCGAGCCAGCCGCCGTCAGGGACCGAGTCGAGGTGGCTGCCGACCACGACCGCACGCGGCGAGGCGCCGGGCAGCGTCGCCCAGAGATTGCCGGCCGGGTCGACCTCGACCTCGACCGGCAGCTCGGCCAGCCGCACGCGCAGCCACTCGCGCGCGCGGGCCCAGGTCGGCGTCCACGCCAGCCGCTGGGCGCCGCGCTCGTCGCCGGTCAGGGCGGCGAGCTCGCGCAGCTCGGCGACCGTCCATCCCGGGTCGAGCGCCATCCGGCGCTAGCCGCCGGTGTAGAGCTCGTCGGCGATCGAGAGCACCTCGTCGAGGATCGCGACGCCCTCCTCGACCTCCTCGTCGGTGATCGTCAGCGGCGGCGTGACGGCGAGCACGTTCCAGTGGCCCCACATGAACAGGCCGCGCTCGCGCGCCGCGGCGAGCATGCGGGCGAGCGGCTTGACGTCATTGCCGGAGGCGTTGAACGGCACCAGCATCTCGCGCGTCGCGCGGTCGCGCACGAGCTCGAGTCCCCAGAAGCAGCCGAGGCCGCGCACCTCCCCGATCGACGGATGGCGATCCTGCAGCTCGCGCAGCGCCGAGCCGATCACCCCGCCGATCCGCGCCGCGTGCTCGACGATGCCCTCGTCGCGGAACGCCTCGATCGAGGCGACGGCCGAGGCGCAGGCGAGCGGGTGGCCGCTGTAAGTCAGCCCCCCGGGGAAGAAGCTCTCGCGCGCCCAGGCGGCGACCGGCTCGCGCACGACCATCGCGCCGAGCGGCACGTAGCCGGAGTTGATCCCCTTCGCGACCGTGAGGATGTCGGGCACGACGTCCCAGTGGTCGACCGCGAACCACTCGCCGCTGCGGCCGAAGCCGGCCATCACCTCGTCGGCGATCAGCAGGATCCCGTGGCGGTCGCATACCTCGCGGATCGAGCGCAGGTAGCCGTCCGGGGGGACGAGGATGCCGTTGGTGCCGGTGATCGTCTCGAGCACGACCGCGGCGACGTTCTCCGGTCCCTCGTACTGGAGGATCTCCTCGAGATGCGGGCCGCCCGAGCAGACCGGGCACGGGTCGGGATGGCCGGCCGGGCAGCGGTACGTGTAGGGGTCGAGCATCCGCACGACTCCCGGGATGCCGGGATCGGTCGGCCAGCGGCGCGGCTCGCCGGTAAGCGCGATCGCCCCGGCGGTGCCGCCGTGGTAGGAGCGGTAGCGCGCGACGACCTTCTGGCGGCCGGTGTAGCGGCGCGCGAGCCGGATCGCGTACTCGTTCGCCTCGGCGCCGCCGTTGGTGAAGAACGCCATCGAGAGGTCGCCGGGCGTCACCTCGGCGAGCAGGCGGGCCAGCCGCGAGCGCGGCTCGTTGGCGAGCGGCGGGCCGATCGTGCAGAGGCGGTCGGCCTGCTCCTTGATCGCCGCGACGACCCGTGGGTGCTGATGGCCGATCGAGACGTTGACCAGCTGCGAGGCGAAGTCGAGGTAGCTGTTGCCGTCGCTGTCCCAGAACCTCCGCCCCTCGGCGCCGGTCACGACAAGCGGCTCGACCTGGGCCTGGATCGCCCACGGGTACAGAACGTGGTCGCGGTCCCACTGCTTCGCCTGCTCGCCGCTCGCGACGGTCGCGCCCTCCATGTCAGTCCTGGTCCTCGTGGATCACCTCGTCGGCGGGGGTCAGCACCGAGATGTGCGAGAGGTCGCTCTCCGCAGTCGCTCCGTGCCAGTGGCGCGTGCCGGCCGGGACGATCACGACGTCGCCGGTGCGGACCGGGATCTCCTCGTCCTCGCTGGCCACCGTCCCGTGCCCGCCGGTCACGATCAGCATCTGGTCGCAGCCGTGGTGGTGCCACTGGGTCCGTGCACCGGGCCGGAAGCTGATGTGCGCCGAGCGGAACAGCTCGGCGTTCTGCTCGTTGGCGATCGGCTGGTAGTGGACCTCGCCGCGGAACATCTCCCAGTCGCTCTGCTCGCCGATCGGCCGTCCGAGCGTGACTCTGTGCATCGGCTCTCCTTTGGTCCTATGGGGTGGTCGAGGCGACGGTCGCCGCCGTGGTCGGTCGCGCCGCGCGCTGGTGGACGCCCGCGAGGAAGGAGAGGATCAGCTTCATCCCCAGCCGCGAGGTCATGTCGCCGAAGTCGCGCGTCGGGTCGATCTCCGACACCTCGAGCGCCACGACGTCCTCCTGCAGGCCGAGCGCGTGCAGCGCCTCGATCGCCTGCCAGGCATTTAGCCCGCCGCTGATCGAGGCGCCGGTGCCGGGTGCGTAGGCGAGCTCCATGCAGTCGATGTCGAACGTCACGTAGACGGCGTCGGTGCCGTCGGCGGCGATCGCGTGCGCCTCGGCGACGATCTCCTCGATCTTCCCGCGCGCGACGTCCCGCGCGCTGAAGACGGTCGTCCCCTGCTCGCGGACGTAGTCGCGGTAGTAGCCGCCGTTGACGAAGCCCGAGATGCCGATCTGGGCGATGTTGCGCGCCTCGACGCCGATGCCGTCGCCGAGCAGGCCGCGCAGCGGCGTGCCGTTGTGCGGCCCGCAGAAGTCGAGCACCTGGGCGTCGAGGTGGGCGTCGAAGTGGACGATCCCGATCCGCTCGACGTCGGGGCGCCCGGCGGCGAGCCCCTGGACGATCGGGCGCATGATCGAGTGGTCGCCGCCGACGAAGACCGGCACGTAGGCCGGCCGGTGGGCGAAGATCGCGGTCGCCGCCTCGGCGACGTTGGCGTGCGCCTGCTCGACGTCTATCAGCGGCACCTCGACGTCGCCGAGGTCGCGCACGACCATGTCGCGCAGGTCGAAGTCGAAGTCGATGCTGTAGGTCGTGAAGAAGAACCCCGTCTGACGCACAGCGTTGGGTGCGTAGTTGGCGCCGACCTGCTTGATCGCAGCGCGCGCGAGCGGCACGCCGACGATCGCGGCGTCGATCTCCTCGGCGCCGTCCCACTCGCGGATCCAGTTCGCCACGCGGACCTCGTTGGGGTCCTGCCAGTGACTCCTGGTGACGATCTCCGCCGGCCGCATCCGCGGCACTCCGTTGCTGCTCTGCGTCATGCCTCTCCCTTTTGTCGCGACAGCTGTCCGGTCGCCGCTAGGCGACGACCTCTCCCTCCGGGACGACCTCGCCGCGGATCAGGTTGAGGATCCGGTGGCGGAGGGCGCCGAAGCGCGGGTCCTCCTCGATCTCGCGTGTGCGCGGACGCGGGAACTCGACCTCGATCCGCTCGCAGATCCGCCCGGGGCGCGTACCCATCACGTACAGGACGTCGCCGACCATCAGCGCTTCGGCGATGTCGTGGGTGACGAAGACGATCGTCCGGCGATCGGCCTCCCAGACCTCGGTCAGGAAGTCCTGCGCGAGCGTCCGGGTCAGCGCGTCGAGCGCGCCGAACGGCTCGTCCATCAGCAGCACGCGAGGCTCGTTGGCGAACGCCCGGGCGATCGCCACGCGCTGCTGCATGCCGCCCGAGAGCTCGCGCGGGTAGGCGTCGGCGAACTCGGTCAGGCCCATCCGATCGAGCAGCCGCTCGCTGATCCGCGCCCGCTCGGCGCGCGGGACGCCCGCGAGCTTCGGCCCGAACTCGATGTTCGCCCGCACCTTCAGCCATGGGAAGAGCGTGTAGGTCTGGGCGACCATCCCGCGATCGCGACCCGGCTCGTGGACCTCCTCGCCGTCGACCGCGACGCTGCCGCTGGACGGATTCGCGAGCCCGGCGATCACGTTGAGCAGCGTCGACTTGCCGCAGCCCGACGGACCGAGCAGGCAGGCGAACTCGCCGTCGGCGACGGTCAGCGAGACGTCCTCGAGCGCCTCGATCCGCCCCACCCGAGTGTCGAAGCCCATCGACACGCCGTCGATCTCGACCACGCTCATCGCGCCGTCCTCTCCGCGTAGGGGAACAGCATTCGGTAGGCCCAGCGGAAGAGGCCGTCGGTGATCAGGCCGAGCGCGCCGATCGTGAGGATGCCGGCGATCACCTGATCGGTCGAGAGCGTCCGGCTCGACGCGAGGATCACGTGCCCGATCCCCGAGCTGGCCGCCACGAGCTCGGCGACGATCAGGTACGTCCAGGCCCAGCCCATCCCGATCCGCAGGTTGTCGAGCACGCCGGGCCAGCAGGCCGGCAGCAGCACCCTGGTGAACACCTTGCGCCGGCTGGCACCGAGCGTGTAGGAGATGTTCAGCAGCGACTGCGGGACGTTCGCCGAGACGTCGGCGATCAGCAGCGTCAGCGAGAAGAAGACGCCAAGGAAGATCACCGCCACCTTCTCTTGTTCGCCGATCCCGAGCCAGAGGATCAGCAGCGGGATGAACGCCGACGCCGGCATGTAGCGGATCGCCGCCAGCGTCGGCTCGAAGTACGACTGGACGACGCGGAACGAGCCGATCGCGATCCCGAGCGGCACCGCGATCACCGCGGCGAGCAGGAAGCCGAGGCCGATCCGCCCGGCGCTGGCGCCGATGTCGCTGGCAAACCCCTGCTTGGTGATCATGTCCCACCATGCCGACGCGACGGTGGTCGGCGTCGGCAGGAAGAACTCGTCGTAGACGCCGCCGTAGGACAGTGCCGACCAGAGCGCGATCACCGTCAGGCCGCCGCCGAAGGCGAGCGCCGTGCGCATCCAGCGCGGGATCGGCGCCCGCGGCGTCAGGTACGACTGCCGGCCGCGACCGCCGCCGCGGCGACGCCGGGGGGCGCGCCGCGGTTGCGGCAGCGCGCCCGCTCCGGCGGCCACCACGGGAGGCTGAGAGGCGCGCTCGGTCATTGGGCGTTGACGAAGCTCGGGTCGATCCCGTCCTCGGCGCTCGGCGTCGAGTCGATGTCGCCCGCCTGCTGCCAGATCTCGCCCGCGGCCTCCCACAGCTCGTAGATCCGGCCCGGCTGGTCCTCGGTGCCGAAGAACTCCTGATTCTCCTTGGCGCCGTAGAGCCGCAGGTCGCCGAGGATCGCCGTGACGTCGTCCGGGCTCTGGTCGGTCGCGCGGGCGATGATCGCCGCGGCCTCCTTCGGGTTGCTCCGCAGGAAGCTGATCGCGCGGTCCGTGCCCTCGACCAGCGCCTGGACCGACTCGGGGTTTTCCTCGATGAAGTCCGAGCTCAACCCGACGGTCGTCACGACGACGGGGTACTCCTTGGTGTCGGCGAGGACGTGCCCGTTCGGGCTCTCCTCGGCGCGCGACAGCCACGGCTGCCAGGTCGCCGCAGCGGGGACGCTGCCGCCGGCGAAGGCCGCGCCGGCGTCCGCCGGGCTCATGTCCGCCTTGTCGACGTCGTCGAGCGTCAGGCCGGCCTCGCGCAGCACGTAGCCGAGCAGGAACTCGGCGGTCGAGCCGTCGGCGACGCCGACGCGCACCCCGCGCAGGTCGCTCGGCTCGGCGATGTCGTCGCGCGCGACGATGCCGTCGCCGCCGAACGACTCGTCGGTGGCGAGCACCTGCTTGGCCTGGACGCCCTGTGCCGCCCAGCGCACCCAGGTGTCCGCGGTCATGCCGGCGCCGTCCTTCTCGCCCGCCTGCATCGCCTGCACGCGGTTGGTCTGGTCCTCGACGAGGTCGAGGTCGACCTCGAGGCCGGCGTCGCGGTAGTAGCCCTGCTCGTCGGCGATGTAGAGCGCGCCGAAGCCGGGCCAGGAGGAGAGCGCCAGCCTCACCGGCGCCATGCCACCTTCGCCGCCCGAGCCTCCGCCTCCCCCTCCGCCGTCGTCGTCACTCCCACAGCCCACGGCCAACGCCATCAGAATCGCCACCAGCGTGGTGGCGAACAGCTTTCCGGTCATCGCAGCTCTCCTTGTCCTCGGGATCGGCGTTCGAGGTTCACCCAGACCGACTTCGTCTCGAGGTGCTGATCGAGGACCTCGCCGCCATGCTCACGCCCCCAGCCGCTCTGCTTGAAGCCGCCGAACGGCACGGCGGGGTCCGTCTCGTTGTAGGTGTTGATCCAGACCGTCCCGGCCTCGAGCATCCGCGCCAGATCGTGCGCGGCCGCCACGTCGTGGGTCCAGATGCCCGCGGCAAGCCCGTACTCGGTCGAGTTGGCGCGCGCCGCTACCTCCTCGAGGCTCTCGAATGGCAGCGCTACGAGCACCGGGCCGAAGATCTCCTCGCGCGCGACGCGCGCGTCGTCGGAGACCCCGGTGATCACGGTCGGCTCGACGAAGTAGCCGCCCGGCGGGCGGTCGCCGGCCGGCGCGCGGTGGACGTCGCCGCCGGCCTCGGCGCCCGCGCCGACGTACTCGAGCACGCGGTCGCGATGCTGGGCGGAGATCAGCGGCCCCATCGTCGTCGTCTCGTCGAGGCCCGGCCCGAGGCGCACCTCGTCGGCGCTGTCGCGGACCCCGGCGACGACGTCGTCGAAGATCGAGCGATGGACGAACAGGCGCGAGCCGGCGATGCAGTTCTCGCCCTGGTTGAGGAAGATCGCCGCGGCCGCCTCAGGCGCGATCTCGGCCGGGTCCATGTCGGGCAGGACGATGTTCGGGCTCTTTCCGCCGAGCTCGAGCGTGACGCGCTTGAGGTTGCCGGCGGCGGCGCGCACGATCTCGCGCGCGACCTCGGGCGAGCCGGTGAACGAGACCTTCGCGACGCCGTCGTGGCCCGCGAGCGCCGCGCCCGCCTCGCCGCCGTACCCCGTCACGACGTTGACGACGCCGGGCGGCAGCAGATCGGCCTCGCGCAGCAGTTGCGCCAGGTAGAGGACGCTCAGCGGCGTCTGCTCGGCGGGCTTGACGACCGCCATGCAGCCGGCCGCGAGCGCCGGCGCGAGCTTCCAGGCCGCGATCATCAGCGGGAAGTTCCACGGCAGGATCTGCGCGACGACCCCGACCGGCTGGCGCAGGGTGTAGATCAGGCGATGCTCCCCGGGACCGGGGATCGTCGAGCCCTCGATCTTCGTCGGCCAGCCGGCGAAGTAGCGGAAGAACTCGACCGTCTTGGCGACGTCGTAGTCGCGCGCCGCGGCGACCGGCTTGCCGCTGTCGAGGCTCTCCAACTGGGCGAATGTCTCGCCGTGCTCTTCGACTAGGTCCGCCAGCGCGTGTAGCGTCATCGACCGCTGATGGGCACCCATGCGCCTCCACGGGCCGGACATCGCCGCGCGAGCGGCCTCGACGGCCTGGTCGACCTCCCGCCTGCCGGCCGCCGGGACCTCGGCGACGACGGCCCCTTGCGCCGGGTCCTCGACCGGGATCGTCTCCCTGTCGACGGCGATCTCGCGACCACCGATCGAGAGCGGCAGCGGGCCGGCGCCGAGGAAGTCGCGTACGCCCTGCCCAAGCCGTTCTTCGTAGGCATCGAGGGCTTTACCGTCGGAGCGAGCAGCCTCCGGCGATTGCGAACCCGATGGCGGTGATTCGTGTCCGCTGACCACTGTAGTCTAAAATATCAGATCTAAGATGTTAGATGCAAATAATTCCGGTCAAGCTGGGCCCGTCGTCGCGGCCCCGTTGCGCGACCAGGTCTACGAGCGGCTGCGCAGCGCGATCCTCGGCGGCGAGATTCCGGCTGGCGAGCGCGTCTCGCCGCCCGAGCTCGCCGAGCGGCTCGGCGTCAGCACAACCCCGGTCCGCGAGGCGCTGCGCTCGCTCGAGGAGGAGGGGCTGATCGAGACCTCGCCAAGGCGCTGGACGCGGGTTGCGAGCCCGAGCCCCGAGCTCGCCGCCGAGACGTACCCGGTGATCGCGACGCTCGAGGAGCTCGCCGTCGCCTCGATCGAGACCGTGACGCCCGACCTGCTCGAAGAGCTGCGCGCGGCCAACCGCGACTTCGAGCGCGCCGCCGCGGACGGCGACGTCTTCGCCTGCATGACCGCCAACGATGCCTTTCACGGGGCGCTCCTGCGCGCCAACGGCAACGGGACGCTCGAGCGAACGCTGCGCGACCTCAAGACCCGGATCCGGTTGCTCGACAGCCAGTACTTCCAGTCCGGCACCGAGACCTCGATCCGCGAGCACGAGCAGGTGATCGACGCGCTCGAGCGCGGCGACATCGAGCAGGCGGCCGGGGTGATTCGCGGCCAGTGGGTGCGCTGGCTCCCGGCGTGGGGCGTGTCGCCGGCCGAACACTAGGCGCCGACCGCGGTCCGTTCTGCGCGGCGCGCCCCCGCGAAGGCCTCGGCGACCGGCTCGCAGACGATCTGGCCGCCGGCGACGTTGAGCCCCTTGGCGAGCCCCGGATCGCCGTCGATCGCCGCCTCGACGCCTAGGTCGGCGAGCCGCTGGACGTATGGCCGCGTCGCGTTGGTCAGCGCGCGCGTCGAGGTCACCGGCACCGCTCCGGGCATGTTGCTGACGCAGTAGTGGACGACGCCCTCGACCTCGTAGACGGGGTCCGCGTGGCTGGTCGGCACGGCGGTCTCGACACAGCCCCCCTGGTCGATCGCGACGTCGACGACGACGGTCCCCGGCCGCATGTCCGACAGCATCGCTCGCGAGATCAGGCGCGGCGCGCGGGCGCCGGGGATCAGCACCGCGCCGATCACCACGTCGGCGTCGGCGACCTGCTCGGCGATCGAGCCGGCGTCCGACATCAGCACGCGCGCGCGAGTGTCGAAGTAGGCCTCAAGCTCGCGGATCCGCGCCGGCGAGCGTTCGAGCACTGTCACCTGGGCGCCCATCCCGACCGCGACGCGGGCCGCCTGGGTCCCGACCGCGCCGCCGCCGACGACCAGCACGCGCGCCGGGTCGACGCCCGGGACGCCTCCGATCAGGACGCCGGAGCCGCCCAACTGGCTCTGCATGAAGTAGGCGCCCGCCTGGGTCGCGAGCCGTCCGGCGACCTCGCTCATCGGCGCGAGCAGCGGCAGCCGGCCGTGCTCGTCCTCGATCGTCTCGTAGGCGATCGCGGTGGTGCCGGAGTCGACGAGCGCCTGGGTCAGGTCCGGGTCGGCCGCGAGGTGGAGGAAGGTGAACAGCGTCAGGCCCGGATGGAGCCGGCGGTGCTCGCTCGGCGTCGGCTCCTTGACCTTGAGCAGCAGCTCGCTGTCGGCCCAGACCTCGTCGGTCCCGGCGATTCGCGCGCCGGCGGCCTCGTAGTCGGCGTCGGCGTAGCGCGAGCCGGCCCCGGCTCCGCGCTCGACGATCACGCGGTGGCCGCTCGCGACCAGCTCGCGGGCACCGCCCGGGGTCAGCGCCACCCGGCGCTCGGCGGTCTTGGTCTCCTTCGCGACGCCGACGAGCACTTAGGCGGCCTCTCCCCCCACCCCACCGGACGCGAGGCTCGCGGTGAGGCCCATCTCGTCGCCCGCGCCGGCGAGCACCGCGGCGACGCCGTCGACGACCTCGTCGAGGAACGCCTCGTCGGCGATCAGCGGCGGCGCAATCTGGAGGACCGAGTCGCCGCGGTCGTCGGCGCGCGCGATCAGCCCCTCCTCGAGCAGCCGCCGCGGCATGAACCCGCGCAGCAGGCGCTCGCGCTCGGGCGCGTCGAAGCGCTCGCCGCCCTCCTTGACGAGCTCCATCGCCCAGAAGAAACCCGCGCCGCGCACGTCGCCGACGATCGGCAGGCAGCCGACCCGCTCGCGCAGCGCCCGCTCGAGGTAGCCCTCGAGGCGACGGACGTTCGCGAGCACGCCCTCGCGCTCGAAGATCTCGATGTTGCGCAGCGCGATCGCCGCCGACGCCGGGTGGCCGCCGAAGGTGATCCCGTGTAGCAGGACGCGCTTGTCGTCGTAGAGCGGCGCCGCGACCCGGTCGCTGCACAGCACGGCCCCCATCGCCGCGTAGGCCGACGTCAAGCCCTTGGCGACGGTGATCAGGTCCGGGCGGCCGCCGAAGCGCTCGACGGCGAACCACTCTCCGAGCCGGCCGAAGCCGGAGATCACCTCGTCGGCGACGAGCAGGATGCCGTGGCGGTCGCAGATCTCGCGCACGCCCGGCCAGTAGCCGTCCGGCGGCGTGAAGCAGCCGCCGGCGTTCTGGATCGGCTCGGCGATGAACATCGCGATCGTGTCCGCCCCCTCCTCCTCGATCGTCGCCTCGAGCTCGGCGAGCAGGTCGCGGCAGAGCTCCTGCTCCGAGCGCTCGTCGCGGAAGGAGTTGGTGTTCGAGACGTGACGAGTCGGGATCGCCGGCTCGCCGAACGGCTGCTTGAAGGCCTCGACTCCGGTCAGCGCCAGCGCGCCGAGCGTGACGCCGTGGTAGGCGGTGCGGCGGGCGATCGCCTTGGTCCGCTGCGGCTCGCCCATCGCTACGTGGTACTGGCGGACGATCTTCCAGGCGGCCTCGACCGACTCCGAGCCGCCGCTGGTGAAGAGGACCTTGCCGATGCCCTCGGGCGCGAGCTCGACGAGCCGGTCGGCGAGCGCGAGCGCCGGCGGGTGCGCAGTCGCCCAGTTCGTGTTAAACGCCAGCCGCCGCAGCTGGTCGCCGGCGACCTCGGCCATCTCGTCGCCGTGCGAGTAGCCGATCTGGCAGCAGAACAGGCTCGAGAGCGCATCGGCGTAGCGCCGTCCCTCGGTGTCGAAGACGTACGGGCCCTCGCCGCGCTCCAGCACGAGCAGGTCGGACGGGTCGGCGAAGGCGCCGTTGCGGCTGAAGTGCAGCAGCAGCCGGCGGTCGCTCATGCCCATCGCGAGGTCACCACCTTCTTGCGCGTGTAGAACTCGAACGCATCGGGGCCGTTGGCGTGCAGGTCGCCGTCGAAGGAGTCCTTCCAGCCGGCGAACGGGAACCAGGCGACCGGGGCGGCGACGCCGACGTTGACGCCGACCATCCCCGCCTCGACCGAGTAGCGGTAGCTGCGCGCGGCCTGGCCGGACGAGGTGAAGATGACCGACGCGTTGCCGTAGCGGCTGGAGTTGACGATCTCGATCGCGTCGTCGAGGTCGCGTGCGCGCAGCAGCGTCAGGACCGGGCCGAACAGCTCCTCGGTCACCGCACGCGAGTCCAGCGGCGCGCGGTCGACGATCGTCGGGCGCAGCTCGGTGCCGCCGGCGCCGGACGCCCCGCGGCCATCGAGGACGATCTCGGCCTCGGCCGCGAGCGCCTCGATCTCGCCCTCGAGCCGCTCGCGCGCCTGAGCGCTGACGAGCGGGCAGACGTCGGTCTGCGGGTCGGCGCCGGGTCCGGTGCGCAGCGCCTGGGCTCCGGCGACGATCCGCTCGCGCGCTCGGTCCTGCTCCTCGGGGGTGCCGACGAGCACGGCGATCGAGCCGGCGAGGCAGCGCTGCCCGGCCGCGCCGAATGCGGACGAGAGGACCCCGTCGAGCATCAGCTCCGGATCGGCGTCGGGCATCACGACCATTGCGTTCTTCGCCCCGCCGAGCGCCTGCACGCGCTTGCCGCGCGTCGCGGCGCGCTCGTAGATGTAGCGGGCCGTCTTCGCCGAGCCGACGAACGAGATCGCGTCTACGCCCGGGTGGTCGAGCAGCCCGTCGACGGCCTCGTGCGCTCCGTTGACGAGGTTGACCACCCCGGGCGGGAACAGCTCGGCGTCGGCGATCAGCTCGAACATCCGCACCGAGGTCAGCGGGTCGGCCTCGGACGGCTTCATCACGACCGTGTTCCCGCAGACGACCGCGTAGGGCAGGAACCAGAGCGGGATCATCGCCGGGAAGTTGAACGGCGTGATTCCCGCCACGACGCCGACCGGCTGGCGGACGAGCTCGACGTCGACTCCCGTCCCGACGCCCTCGAGGTTCTCCCCCTTGAGCATGTGCGGCGCGGCGCAGGCCGCCTCGACTGACTCGATCCCGCGACCGACCTCCGCCCGCGCGTCGGCGGTCGTCTTGCCCATGTCGCGCGTGACGAGCTCGGCCAGCTCGTCGGCGTGGCGGGTGAGCAGGTCGCGCAGCCCGAACAGCGCCCGCGCGCGGCGCAGCGGCGAGGTCGCGCGCCAGCCCGGGAACGCGTCGCGCGCCGCGCGGACCGCCCGGTCGACGTCGTCGGCGCCGGACAGCGGCACCGTAGCGATCAGCTCGCCGGAGGCTGGGTCGAGGCAGTCGATGGCCTCGCGCTCCGGGAGCTCGACCCAGCGGCCGCCGACGAAGTTGCCCAGGCGCGGCGCCGCGGCGTCGTCGGAACGGGTGACCGAGTCTGCGGCGGGAGCGATCGAAGATGTGTTCGGCATTGGGTCGATGGTCGCGCCCCGCGCAAGCTGCGACAAGATCCGATCCGCTCAACTTCAGCCAGTTCGTTTGACGTTCTGTCAGATGAAACAGCGAGGTGGACGCTCTAGCCTGCGTCCATCTGACAGTTGATGCCACCGCAACCGAGCCGTCCCTGGTCACCGTCGCCACGGTGCTCGCGACCCCTGAGCTGCAGCGCGGGGTTCCGGAGGTCGTCGCCGGGGCGGACGGGCTCGGGCGTCCGGTCCGCTGGGTGCACGCCGCCGAGAAGCCGGACATCGCCGCGCTGCTCAAGGGCGGCGAGCTGCTGCTCACGACGGGGCTGGGGATGCAGCGCGCCGCCGCCGACCAGCGCCGGTTCGTGCGCGAGCTGTCGGCACGCTCGGTCGCCGGCGTGGTGATCGAGCTCGGCAGCCGTTTCGACAGCGTTCCCGAGGCGATCCGCGACGAGGCCGAGCGCGCGACGCTGCCGCTGATCGCGCTCCACCGCGAGGTGCGCTTCGTCGACATCACCGAGGCGATCCACCGCGAGATCGTCAACCGCCAGTTCGAGCTGATGCGGCGCGGCGACGAGGTCCATCGCCGCTTCCGCAACCTGCTGCTCGACGGCGCCGGCGTCCCCGAGGTGCTCGACGCGCTCGCCGAGGTGGTCGACAACCCGGTGATGCTCGAGCGCGCCGGGCACGGGCTGCTCTACCACTCGGCGGGCCGGTCGGGCGAGCCGGCTGCGCTGGCGGGCTGGGCGTCGGTCGCCGGCGGGCTCGGCGGCGCGCCGCAGTTCGTCGAGCAGGCGATCCCCGTCGCGGGCGACGACGCCGGCGGCCGCGTCGTGGCGATCGGGATCGACTCACCGCTCGACGAGTCGGATCGCGTCGCGGTCGAGCGCGCCGGCGAGCTGATCGCCCTGGCGCTGCTGCGCGACCGCGAGGAGGACCGCCTGGTCGGGCGCGAGCGCGGCAACTTCCTGCTGTCGCTGCTGCGCGGTGAGGCGATCGACGAGCGCGCCGCGGGCGAGCGCGCGCGGGCGCTCGGCTTCCCCCACGCCGGGCGGATGCTGCCGATCATCGCCGCGCGCTCGGTCTCGGCATCGGCGGCGGCGGGCAGCGAGGCGCGCGTCTGGAGCCGGCTCTGGAGCGACGTGCTCGGCCGGCTAGCGGATCGGCGGTTGGCCGTGCTCGCGGGGACGCGCGAGCACGAGCGCGAGCTGCTCTGCGTCGTCGGCATCCCGGGCAGGGCCGACCGCACCGAGCTGATGGACCGGGTGGCGGCGATCGCGCACGAA
>DATABV010000106.1:0-12208 GCA_036259395.1 Thermoleophilaceae bacterium
CGCGAGGCGGCCTCGTCGATCAGGTCGATCGCCTTGTCCGGCAGGAAGCGGTCGGAGATGTAGCGGTCGGCCAGCTCGGCGGCCGCCTCGAGCGACTCGTCGGTGATCCCGACGCGGTGGTGCTGCTCGTAGCGATCGCGCAGGCCCTTGAGGATCTGGACGGTCTCCTCGGTCGACGGCTGCTCGACGCGGATCTGCTGGAAGCGGCGCTCCAGCGCGGAGTCGCGCTCGAGGTACTTGCGGTACTCGTCGAGCGTGGTCGCGCCGATCGTCTGCAGCTCGCCGCGCGCCAGCGCGGGCTTGAGGATCGATGCCGCGTCGATCGCGCCCTCGGCGGCGCCCGCGCCGACGAGGTTGTGCAGCTCGTCGATGAACAGGATGATGTCGCCGCGCTGGGTGATCTCCTTCATCACCTTCTTCAGCCGCTCCTCGAACTCGCCGCGATACTTCGAGCCGGCGACCAGCGCCGCCAGGTCGAGCGTGTAGATCTGCTTGTTCTTCAGCAGCTCGGGCACCTCGCCGCTGGTGATCCGCTGGGCGAGCCCCTCGACGACGGCCGTCTTGCCGACGCCCGGCTCGCCGATCAGCACCGGGTTGTTCTTCGTGCGGCGCGAGAGGATCTGCATGATCCGCTCGACCTCGGTCTCGCGACCGACGACTGGATCGAGCTTCCCCTCGGCGGCGAGCTTGGTCAAGTTGCGCCCGAACTGGTCGAGCAACTTTGAGCTCTTCTTGCCCTCACCCTGCTGGGCGCCCTGGCCGCTGCCCTGGCGCTGGCGGCCGCCGGGACCCGAGAGCATCCGGATGACCTCGTTGCGGATCTTCTCGGAGTCGGCGTCGAAGTCGAGCAGGATGCGTGCGGCGACGCCCTCGTTCTCGCGCACGAGGCCGAGCAGGATGTGCTCGGTGCCGATGTAGTTGTGACCGAGCGAGAGCGCCTCGCGCAGAGCGAGCTCGAGCACCTTCTTCGCCCTTGGCGTGAACGGGATCTGCCCAGATGTCACCTCCTCGCCGGAGCCGACGATCCGCACGACCTGCGCGCGGACGCGCTCGACGGTGATGTCGAGCGACTCGAGCACGCGCGCGGCCAAGCCCTCCTCCTCTCGGAGCAGGCCGAGCAGGATGTGCTCGGTGCCGATGTAGTTGTGCTTGAGGATCCGGGCCTCCTCTTGCGCGAGGACGACCACCTGGCGGGCCCGCTCTGTGAAGCGCTCAAACACGGCTCGAGTCCTTCGTCTCGGGAAATTGCTGCTGACGGCCCAGTCTAACAACGGGGTCCGGCTGGCAAGTCAGGTGCGAAGCGCCGGGAACAGCACGACCTCGCGGATCGACGCTCTACCCGAAAGCAGCATCACTAACCGGTCGATTCCGATCCCGATCCCGCCGGTCGGCGGCATCCCCTGCTCGAGCGCCCGCACGAAGTCCTCGTCGTAGGGCTGGGCCTCGGTGTCGCCGGCCGCGCTGTGGCGGCGCTGCTCCTCGAAGCGGGCGCGCTGCTCGTCGGGGTCGTTGAGCTCGGTGAAGGCGTTGGCGAACTCCATTCCGCCTGCGAAGCACTCGAAGCGCTCGACCAGGCCGGGCTCGGAGCGGTGCGCCTTGGCGAAGGGCGACAGCTCGACCGGATAGTCGGTGATGAAGGTCGGGTTCCTCAGCTCGGGCTCGACGTGCTTGGAGAGCAGGTCGTCGACGAGCTGTGGCCAGGTCTCGGTCGGGTCGAGGCCGATGCCGCGCTCTTTCGCGGCGGCGACGAGCGCGTCGCGGTCGCGGTGGGCGAGCACGTCGACGCCGGTGCGCTCCTCGATCGCGTCGCGCAGCGTCACCCGCCGCCAGGGCGTGGCGAAGTCGACCTCGCCGGCGTAGCCGACCTCGTCCGCGACGAAGGCGACCAGCTGCTCGAGCTCGGCGGCGATGTCCTGGTAGTCGGCGTAGGCCTCGTACCACTCGAGCATCGTGAACTCGGGGTTGTGCTTCGGCGACAGGCCCTCGTTGCGAAAGTCCTTGCCGAGCTCGTAGACGCGCTCGAGGCCGCCGACGATCAGCCGCTTGAGGTAGAGCTCGGTCGCGATCCGCAGGTAGAGGTAGCGGTCGAGGGCATTGTGGTGCGTGGTGAACGGGCGGGCCAGCGCGCCGCCGTAGAGTGGCTGCAAGACCGGCGTCTCGACCTCGAGGAAGCCGCGCTCGTCGAGCCAGCGCCGGATCGCCGCGATCACGCGCGAGCGCAGGATGAACAGCTCACGCGCGTCCTCGTTGGCGATCAGGTCGAGCTCGCGGCGGCGGTAGCGGGTCTCGACGTCCTCGAGCCCATGGAACTTGTCCGGTGGCGGCAGCAGCGACTTCGCGAGCAGCGTCCAACCGGTGGCCCGCAGGGTCAGCTCGCCGCGGCGCGACTTGAAGGCGGTCCCGTCGACCCCGACCAGGTCGCCGAGGTCGAGCGAGGTCAGCGCGTCGAACGACTCCTCGCCCAGCACGTCGCGCTTCGCCTGGATCTGGATCCGTCCAGACCGATCGACGATGTCGAGGAAGGCCTGCCCGCCGTGGCCGCGCCGCGCCGCCAGGCGACCCGCGACGCGGTACGCCGACTCCGTCTCCTCGCCGTCCTCGAGTTCGCCGTGCGCCTCGCGGACGGCACCCGAGGCGACGACGCCCGGATACGCGTGCGGAAACGGGTCGATCCCGTCCGCGCGCATCTGCTGCAACTTCTCCCGCCGGTCGTCCACGGCGCAGACCCTATGAGATGACATCCGAGGGCTCACGCCCCCGGACCCCCAAGGCACCTGGCCGGCAGCGGCTACGCGGCCTCTATTTTGGTGATCTTCAGCTTGCGAGCTGGACCACGGGGGACCGGCACGGAGACGACGTCGCCCCGCTTGTGGCCGATCAGCGCCTTGCCGACCGGCGACTCGTTCGACAGCCGCTGCTCGGCGGGGTCGGCGTCGGCCGAGCCGACGATCTTGAACTTCGTCGACTTGTCGGTCTTCTGGTCCTTGACGTGGACCAGCACGCCGACCGCGACGGTCTCGGTGTCGACGTTCTTCTCGTCGATGATGCGCGCGTTGCGCAGCTTCTCCTCGAGCTCGGCGATCTGCTTCTCGAGCATCGCCTGCTCGTTCTTCGCGTCGTCGTACTCGGAGTTCTCGGAGATGTCGCCGAACTCGCGCGCCTCCTTGATTCGAGCGGCGACCTCGCGGCGGCGAACTGTCGAGAGATGCTCGATCTTCTGCTTCAGATCGGCGAGTCCGTTGGGTGTGAGAAGCGTCTCTCTCGGCATAGGAAAACCCCCCGAGCCTCGACCGTTGCGCCGGAGGGAGCGCGTGAGTGTAGCAACCGCCCTCGCCGGGACCGACAGGGCGTCAGGGCCGAACGCCAACCCGCTCTCAGAGCCGCTTGGCGCTGGCGCGTAGAGCGTCGGCATGGCGGCGCAACTCGCCTGTCCGAGTCCCTGCTGCCTGAGCGAGGAGCTCGACGCGAGCAGCGATCTCCAGCAGCTCCCCGGCGACGTCCGGCTGCCTCGGCGCCGGTGATTGGCCCGCGGCGCCGGGCGCCGTGAGCCTGCGCAGAATCGGCGTCAAAGCCGTCGAGAAGACCAGCGCGATCACGAGCAGCGCGAACAGCTCGACCGGACCGTCGTGGATCGCCTCGGCGACGAGCAGGATCGCTATCGATGTGTCGATGGCGCCGGTGGCCAGGGAGACGTGGCTCAGCGTGTCGACGATCGGCGCATCGCTGCCACTGCGTGCTCCGACGACGAGCGACGCGTGCGAGGTCCCCAGCGACAGCAGCGCCGCGACGCCCCACCACTGCCAGAGCCCGCCACCGTCGTAGTCGATCCACACCGCGGCGACGAGCAGGAGGAACGCGGCGGCCGCGGCCGCGGCGGTCACCGCCCCGAGCGCCTGAGACCACTCCGCTGGCCTCCGCATGCGCAGCGACATCCCGGCGGCGCCGGTGACGCTGAAGATCGCGAAGCCGAGGCTCGTACCGATCACCCGACCGTCGGTCTCGTCCAACGAGCCCTGGACCACCGCTGCCGAAGCGGTCAGCGCAGCGATCGACAGGCCGGCGACCAGCGACCAGCCGAGCCACCGGCGCAGATCGGCGCGCGAACGGACCAGGCGCCCGTCGGTCACGCCGCCAAGGTCCCGGCGGTTCCGCTCGCGAGCAAGCGGTCCAGCGCGACGCGCGCCGCGGCGGTGGTGGGAGCCGTCACGAGCTCCTGCTTGGCGTCCTTGACGAGCGCGAGGCGCTCGGCGTACCAGGGGTAGAACTTGCGCAGGTAGTGGCCGGCGCGGTCGGGGCCGAGGTGCTCCTCGCAACGGTCGATCGTCCAGCGCAGCTCGTCGATCACCTCGGCGGCGGCGGGCTCGCCCTCACGCAGCCCGAGCAGCCGCTCGAACATCCACGGATTGCCGAGCGAGCCGCGGGCGAGCATCACGGCGGCGGCGCCCGAGCGCTCGAACGCCTCGACGGCGCGCTCGTCGGAGAGCAGGCCGCCGGAGACGATCACCGGCACGTCGAGTGCCTCGACGACCTCGCGCGCGAGGTCGTAGTCAGGCTTGCCCCTGTGCTGCTGCGACGCGTGACGCGGGTGGAACGAGATCGCGGCGACGCCCGCCTCGTCGACCAGACGGCGCGCCAGGTGGACTCCGGCGCGGTCGCCCGGGCGCTGGCCGGGCCGCAACTTCACAGTGACCGGCAGGCCGCTGCCCTCCCCCGCCGCCTTGGCGATCGCCACCGCCTTGTCGGGGTCGTCGAGCAGGGCCGCGCCCGCGCCGGTCTTGCAGACCTTGCGGACGGGACAGCCCATATTGAGGTCGACGAGGTCGGCGCCCGCCTCGGCGACCATCGCGGCGGCCTCGCGCATCACGTCGGCGTCGTGGCCGAAGAGCTGCATCGAGACCGGATGCTCCTCGGGGTGGATGCGCAGGAACTGGTCGACGGTGCGCTCGTTGCCATAGCTCAGGCCGAAGCTCGACACCATCTCCGAGACGACCAGCACCGCCCCGTGTCGCTTCGCCTGCAGCCGCACGAACCAGTTGCCGATCCCCGCCAGCGGCGCCAGCACGAGCCGGTTCGGCAGCTCGATGCCGGCGAGCGTCCAGGGATCCTTCAGGGAGCGCACAAGCCCCAGCTTACGGGCGGTTTCTGTCCCAGATCAGACGGAGGCCCTTCAGGGTCAGCAGGTCGTCGAGCTCGTCGACCTGCTCGCAGTGCGGGACGATCACGTTCGCCCAGCCACCTGTGGCGATCGTCGTCGCCTCGTCGCCGAGCTCGTCGCGCAGGCGTGCGAGCAGGCCGTCTACCTGACCGGCGTAGCCGTAGATCACACCTGACTGGATCGCCTCGCGCGTGCCCTTGCCGATCGCCGCGCGCGGCGGTTCGAGGCGGACCTTCGGCAGCGCGGCGGCGCGCTGGGTGAGCGCCTCGATCGAGATCTCGACGCCGGGCGAGATCACGCCGCCGAGGTACTCGCCGGCGGCCGAGACGACGTCGTAGTTGAGCGCGGTGCCGAAGTCGACGGCGATGCAGGGACCACCGCAGCGGTCGTAGGCGGCGATCGCGTTGACGAGCCGGTCGGCGCCGAGCTCGCGCGGGACGTCGATGCGGATCGGCATGCCGGTCTTCAGCTCCGGCCCAACCAGCGCTCCCTCGCCGCGCAGGTAGCGGCGACGGACCTCGTCGTACTCCTGCTGCAGGCTCGGCACGACGCACGAGACGACGACCGCGTCGACGTCGCGCAGCGAGTTCTCGCGCAGGCGCAGCAGGCCTCCGAGCACGACTGCGAGCTCGTCGGCGGTCGCCGTGCGCGAGGTGTGGAAGCGCCAGTGCTCCAGCAGCTCCTCGTCGCGGAAGAGCCCGACGTGCGTCTGGGTGTTGCCAACGTCGACCGCGAGCAGCATCCGGCGATTATTCCATCGGGGGGCTCGCGCCCCCCGGACCCCCCGCATTGCTCTGGCTACGTGCTGTGCTGTGGTCAGGCGGTCAGACCGAGACGCTCGGCGCGTTGGACGGCCTCGGCGCGGTTGCGGACCTCGAGCTTGCGGTAGACGCTGCTGGTGTGCTCCTTGACGGTGTGCGGCGAGAGGTGGAGCTGGGCGGCGATCTCGCGGTTGGTGGCTCCGGTGACGAGCAGCCCGAGCACGTCGCGCTCGCGCGGCGAGAGCGGGGCGCGCGGCTGCTCCTTGGCGGCGGCGAAGACGGTCCGGCCGTTGCCGACCGCGCGCACCGCCGCGGCGACGTCGTCGGCCGCCCAGTCCTTCGAGACGAAGCCGGAGGCGCCGGCCGCCTTTGCGGCCTGGGGCGAGATCCAGCCTGCGCCGGAGATCAGCAGCACGCGCGTTGTCGGCGACTCGCGGCGCAGGCCCTCGCACATCTCGGCGCCCGACTCCTCGCCGACGAACAGGTCGACGAGCGCGACGTGCGGCTCGTACCGGCGCGCCAGCTCGCGCGCCTCGTCGCCGTTGCGGGCGGTCAGGCAGCGCTCGACCCACGGCTGCTCGGTGAGCAGCAGGCGGAAGCCCCAATGAACTACCTCGTGGTCGTCGACGATCAGCACTCGCAGCCGGCGCCGGTCGACTGAGGCACCGGTCATCCGGATTGCCCGTCGGTCGGGACGACGAGACGCACGCGCCAGTCGTGGTGACCGTCGCCGGTGGGGCCGAAGTCGACCACTCCCCCACTCTGCAGCGCGTCGAGCGCCGCGAGACGCAGGCCCATGCCGGCGCCGCGTCCGCGCCGTCCACCGTCGACGCCGTCGTTGACGACCTCGAGCACGAACGTCCCGTCGCGGGCGCCGACACGCACGGTCACGCGGGTCGGGTTCGCGTGCTTGTGTGCGTTGCGCAACGCCTCGGCCAGGACGGACTGGGAGAGCTGCTCGAGCTCCTGCGGCACCTCGACCGCCGGATCCCACTCGACGTCGAGCGGCGGCCCGTCGTAGCTCGACCCGAGCCGCTCGAGCTCCTCGCGCAGCGTCGCGCCGATGTCGGGGCGCGGCGGCGCGACCGGTCGGGCGAGGGCGTGACGGAGGTCTGCGACCGCGGCCTGGATCTCGTCGGCGCAGCGGCGGCGCTGGTCGGCGGTCAGCTCGGCCTCGGCGCCGAGCACCAGCGACACGCCGAAGAGGCGCTGCATCACCCGCTCGTGGACCTCACGGGCGAGGTCGACCCGCTCCGACAGCAGCCGGGCTCGCTCATGCTGGGTCGCCGCGATGCGCGCACTCGCCGCGAGCGCCGCGGTCTTGCCGAGCGTCCACATCGTGTGCCGCTCGCGCTCCGTCAGCTCGAAGCGCGGGCCGCCGCGGTCGGCGAAGATCACCCCGAGCCAGCGACCGCCGGCCGAGACTGGCGTGCATGTCATCGTCGTGATCCCCGGCAGCGCGGCGTAGCGCGCCGGCACTTGGCCGACGAGGTCGCCGTCGGTTGCGACGACGCGGTCCTCGGCGAGCGCCCGCTGCGCGATCGGCGTCTCCTCGAGCGTCCCGTGGACGCCGCCGACCAGCTCCGGGTCGAAGCCGTGACTGCCTGCCGGCACGACTATCCGGCGCGCCTCCTCGTAGAGCAGCAGGCCGGCGCGCTCCATCGACGTGAGCCGGCACATCGCCTCGCAGAGCCGGTCGTAGAACGCGCGGCCGCCGCTGCCACCGTCGGCGTCGAGGCCGGCGAGCAGCTCGACCATCGTGTCGAGCGGCTCGGTCGGCGACAAGCTCGCTGAGGCCTCGGGCATGTCCTAGGTCTACAGCAGCGCGTCAGCGGCGGCTGGCGAGATGGAGCCGCAGCGCCTGGTCGCCGGTCAGCGACACGACGCGCTCGTCGCCGCAGGCGCGGCAGCGGCAGACGACCTCGTGGTCCCACTCCTCGACGCGCAGCGACCAGTCGATCTGACCGGACAGGCAGACCCGGCAGGCCAGCGACGCCTCGACGAGGCACGCTTGATCGTCGCCGCGGAAGTTGGCTGTCTCGGTGGACTCCATGCGTCCAGCATTCCCCTCCGCCGCCGCGCCACCCAGCCGATCCCGCGCGATTCCCCCCGTCTCGGGGGGATCGCCTAGTCGGTCGGGTAGGGGATAGCGAACGGCCCGTTAGCGATCCGCTGCCCACTTCCGCCGGGGAACTCCAGGACCACGTTGGCCCCCGATGGGACCGTCGCCGTGCCGGTCAGCGTCGTTCCGCTCGAGGGCGGGTCGATCGCGGCGAGGACGAAGATCGAGAGCCCGTTGCCGCCACCGGGCGACGTGTTGAAGCTCATCGACCTGGCCCCGAGCCTCGCCGAGCCGGTCGACGTGACCCAGAAGTCCTGGCTCTGCCGGAAGGCCGGCGTGTTGAGGTTCGTCAGGATGACGCCGTCGGTGTCGTAGCTGAGCGACGTGTTCGAGAACGAAAGCTCGACCTGCGCGCTCGCGGGCATGCGGACGGACACGATCGTCGGCACCGGCTCGGCCGAGCTCGGATCGATGAATAGGCTCGCGGAGCCGAAGCGCTTCACTCGGCTGCCGTCGGAGCGCCTGCCGAAGCCCTTCAGCTGGCTGCTGCCGGTCTGGCGAAGGCGCCGGACGGCGAACGTCAGCGTCCGCCGCTTCGGCGCGTAGCGCGGGCGGCGCAGCTCGAGCAGCGCGATGTCCCTGCCGGCTGGCGCCCCATGGACGACCAGCGCGGCGTTCGGCGGAGCGCCACGGAAGCTCGACCGCCACTGCCGCACGAACCGCCGGAGCGGCATCGTGCCGCCGGTGCGTCGCGGACGGTCGTCGAAGCGCACGGTTCGGCGCGGCACGTCACGCAGCACGAGCCGCTTGGCGCCGAGTGCGCCGGCTCCCGCCTGCTGTACGTAGAGACTCTCGCCGACGGGCGCGGCCTGAGCTGAAGCGGGGACCGCGACGACTACCGCCGCCGCGACGGCGGGTACGAGGAAGCTGGGACGCGCGTAGCGCAAGCTGGGCTCCTTCGAAGCAGTGCTGGACGGCGCGAGCGTATCGCGAGGCGAATCGACGCGCCGTTCGGCGGTCTAGAGCGCTTCCCGGCGTCGCACGAGCTGATCGGCGACCGCGTCGGCGGCCTCTGCGAGCCGAGTGCCGTCGGGCAGCGCGAGATCCGGATCGAGCTCCAGTAGCGGCTCGAGGACGAAGCGGCGGGCGGTCACCTCGGGGTGTGGCAGCGTGAGCCGCTCCGAGCGGTGGGTCAGGCCGCCCAGCAGCAGGACGTCGACGTCGATCGGTCGCGGTCCGTGGCGTGGACCGCCCGGACGGCGTCCGAGCGCGCGCTCGACGTCCTTGCAGGCGTCGAGCAACTGCTCGGGATCAAGGTCCGTGTCGATCGCCAGGCAGGCGTTGAGGAAGTCCGGCTGGTCGAGCACCTCCCCTTGCGGCGCCGTCTCGTATACCGCGGACGACGCGACGACCGTGACTCCACGCCGCTCGAGCTCGTCGCGCGCCGCGCGCAGCGCTCCGAGCCGGTCGCCCTCGTTCGATCCGAGGCCGAGGTAGCCACGCACTTCTTAGCCCGTCCGCGCGCAGCCGGCAGAGCCGGCCGCTTGCGGCTCAGGACTCACGCCAGACCTCTACCGATACCTCGTCGACCGGCAGCGGGATCGGCGGCTCGGGCTTGGCGGCCTTGACGCGCACCGAGTCGGCTCCATAGCGGCTCATCAGCCGGTCGGCGATCGCCGCGCAGAGCCGCTCGAGCGTCTTGTAGGAGCGCTCCTGCGCGGCGAGCGCGACCTGCTCGCAGACCTCCGCGTAGTCGACGGTGTCCTCGACGCGATCGGTGACCATCGCGTCGCAGTCGGCCAGCTCGAACGCGACATCGATCACCAGCCGCTGCCCCAGCTCGCGCTCGGCATCCGAGACGCCGTGCTGCGTGTAAAGCGACAGCCCCGTGATCTCGACGGTGACGGTCGGCTCCGGAACCTCGTCGTCCTCGTCGAAGTCCCGCTCGTCCAAGTCCTCGTCGTCGGGATCGATCGGATCGCGGTCGTCGATCATCTGCGCTCCTCAAGCCAGATCGGCGGCCGGTCCGCCGGACCGTCCGACCGTAGCAGCGGCCACCGCCAACGCGTCACGGACCGGCCCCACGTCGTGCACCCGAAACACCGACGCCCCCCGCTCCAACGCCATCACATTCGTCGCGATCGTCCCCGCCAACCGCTCCCCCGCCGGTCGCCCCGTGATCTGCCCGATGAACCCCTTCCCCGACGTCCCCACCACCACCGGCCGCCCGATCGCGCAGATCTCATCCAGCCGCCGCAGCAGCTCCAAGTTGTGCTCCACCGTCTTCCCGAACCCAATCCCCGGATCCAGCCATACCTTCTCCTCCGCCACCCCCTCCCCCACAGCGAACGCCAACCGCTGCTCCAGGAACTCCCGCACCTCCGCCACCACGTCGCCATAGCGCGGGTCCGCCTGCATCGTCCGCGGATCGCCCTGCATGTGCACGAGGCAGCAGCTGGCTCCCCGATCGGCCACCAACCCCGCCAGCTCCGGCGCGAAGCGGAACGCCGCCACGTCGTTGACGATCGTCGCCCCCGCCTCCAGCGCCGCCTCGGCGACCGCCAGCTTCGACGTATCGATCGAGATTCGCGCTGCACCCGCCGCCGCGAGCCGCTCCACCACCGGCGCAACACGCTCCAACTCGACCGCCTCCGACACCGGCTCAGCCCCCGGCCGCGTCGACTCCCCACCCACGTCCAGGATCTCCGCCCCCTCGTCGGCCAACTCCTCTCCATGAGCAACCGCCGCGTCGGCGTCGATGTACAGCCCCCCATCCGAGAACGAATCCGGCGTCACATTCACCACGCCCATCACGGAGTAAGCAGGGGTCACATCCGAATTATCGAGCACCGGCCATCGCCCGCCTCCGCGGGTGGCGACGATTTGCGTTCGCGCGCGCAGCTTGCGAGCACGGGCTCTCCCGGTTCACGACGCGAGCTTGCGAGCGGTGCACTCCAAGAGACAGGACCCGCGGGCAGCAACGCCTGCAGGAAAGCCGGCTCAGTCAGCAGTGCCGCCGGCAAGCCCCGGCCGCGGCAAAGGCTTCGGCGCCCGCTCCGGCTTCCGCGCCGCCGGCTCCTCCACCGGCTCCGCCGGCGTCCCCGACGGCAGCACCGGCTCGTCCGGCCCGAACACCTCGAGCTCCGTCTTCCCCTCGAGCAGCTGAATGAACTCCTCGCGCTCGATCGTCTCCCGCCGCAGCAGGATCTCCGACGTATGCGAGAGGTCGTCACGATGCTGCTCCAAGATGTTCCGCGCCGACTGGTGCGCCTCCTCGACGACCCGCCGGATCTCGTCGTCGATCTCGCGCGCCACGTCGTCGGAGTAGTCCGGCTCCGACGAGTACTCACGCCCGAGGAACGGCTGCCCGTGGTCGTGGCCGAACACGCGCGGCCCGAGCTTCTCCGACATCCCGAAGCGCATGACCATCTGCTTCGCGGTCGCCGTCACCTTCTCGATGTCGTTCGACGCCCCGGTGGTCACCTCACCGAACACGAGCTCCTCGGCGGCGCGGCCGCCGAGCGTCATCGCCATCGTGTCCTGCAGCTCGGCGCGCGTAGTGAGGAACTTGTCCTCGGTCGGCAGCGAGATCGTGTAGCCGAGCGCTTGGCCGCGCGAGATGACCGAGATCTTGTGGACCGGGTCGGTGTTCTCGAGGAAGTGGGCGACGAGCGCGTGGCCCATCTCGTGGTAGGCGGTGATGCGCCGCTCCTTCTCGCTCATCACGCGCGTCTTCTTCTCCGGCCCGGCGATCACGCGCATGATCCCCTCCTCGAGCTGGAGGTGGTCGATCTCGCGCTTGCCCTGGCGGGCAGACAGGAGGGCCGCCTCGTTGACGAGGTTCTGCAGGTCGGCGCCGGTGAAGCCGGGCGTCTGGGCGGCGAGGTTGTCGAGGTCGATGTGCTTGGCGAGCGGCTTGCCGCGCGTGTGGACCTCGAGGATCTTCGCGCGGCCCTTGCGGTCGGGGCGGTCGACGACGATCTGGCGGTCGAAGCGGCCGGGGCGCAGCAGCGCCGGGTCGAGGATGTCGGGCCGGTTGGTGGCGGCGATCAGGATGATGTTGTCGGTCATCGTGAAGCCGTCCATCTCGACGAGCAGCTGGTTGAGCGTCTGCTCGCGCTCGTCGTGGCCGCCGCCCATGCCGGCGCCGCGATGGCGGCCGACGGCGTCGATCTCGTCCATGAAGATGATGCAGGGGCTGTTCTGCTTCGCCTGCTCGAAGAGGTCGCG
>DATABV010000107.1:0-5626 GCA_036259395.1 Thermoleophilaceae bacterium
AGCGCGCGCCGCTCACGCCTCGGCGACGGGGAAGCCGAGGTCGTCGATCAGCCCACGGGCGCGCTCGGCCTGGTCGTCACCGGCGATCCAGAGCGTTATCGCACCCGAGCGCATGTCGGGAGCCGGCGCGAGCGCCATGTCCACGATGTTCACCCCTGCCTTGCCGAGCGCCAGCGCCACCTCGGCGACGATACCCGGCCGGTTGGGGACGGTCGTGCGCAACTCGTGAACGACGCCGCCGGCGAGGTCGGCCTCGAGCAGTTGCCGCCGCGCCTCCGCGGCACGCTCGTTCCAGGCGGCGATTGGCTCCGGCTCGCCCGTCCGCAGCAGATCGGCCGCCTCGCGCAGGCGCTCGACGACAGCGTCAACTTCGGCGGCGATCGCGTCGCGGTTCGCGACGTATATGTCGGTCCAAATCGCCGAGTTGGCGCCCGCGACCCGGGTGGCGTCGCGGAAGCTCGGGCCGACACGGGGCAAGCCGGCGTCCTGGTCGCCGAGCGCCCCCGCCGCCTGGGTCACGAGCGTGTTGGCGAGCACGTGCGGCAGGTGGCTGACAGTCGCCAGCAGGCGGTCGTGGGAGTCGGCGTCGATCGCGACAGGCCGCGCACCGAGGGCCGCTATGAAGCGGTGCAGCCGCTCGAACAGCACGCCGGAGGTATCGGCGGTCGGCGTCAGGTACCAGGTGGCTCCCTGGAAGAGCTCGGGACGGGCGTGGTCGACGCCCGCCGTCTCGGCGCCGGCGATCGGATGGCCGCCGACGAAGCGCCGGTCAGCGGCAGCCTCGACCAGCCCGCCCTTGATCGAGCCGACGTCGCTGACCACGCAGTCGTCGTCGGCGGCTGCCAGGGCCGCGTCGATCTGCTCGCCGAGGGCCCCGACCGGGGCGCAGCAGAAGCAGATCGCCGCGCCGTCGAGCGCCTCCTCGATCGATCCGGCGGCACGGTCGATCGCGCCCAGCTCGCGGGCGCGATCGAGGCGCTCGCGGCTGCGCCCGAAGCCGACCACCTCGGAGCCTTGGACGCACTTCCGCGCGGCGAGGCCGATCGAGCCGCCGATCAGCCCGACGCCGAGGACGGCGACCCTCATCCGTCGCGACGCACCCGCACCGCCGCCGCCAGGCGGTCGAGCACGGCGGCGGTCTGGTCCCAGCCCATGCAGGCGTCGGTGATCGACTGGCCGTAGGTCAGCTCACCGCCGAGCCCCTGACGACCGGCGACGAGGAACGACTCGAGCATCACTCCGACGATCGCGCGGTTGCCGGCGGCGACCTGGGCACCGATGTCCTCGGCAGCCACCGGCTGGCGGTCGGGGTCCTTGCCGCTGTTGTCGTGCGAGGCGTCGATCACGAGCCGCTCCGGCAACCCGGCCGCACGCAGCTTCGCGAGCGCCTGCTCGACGTGGGCGGCGCCGTAGTTCGGGGCGCCGCTGCCGCCGCGCAGGATCACGTGGCAGTCGGGGTTGCCGGTGGTGCGCAGGATCGCCGGCGTGCCGCTGTCGTCGATCCCGGCGAAGGCGTGCGACACGGCGGCCGCGCGAACGGCGTCGACAGCCACCTGGACGTCGCCGTCGGTGCGGTTCTTGAAGCCGATCGGCATCGACAGGCCGGAGCCGAGCTGGCGGTGGATCTGGCTCTCGGTCGTGCGCGCGCCGATCGCGCCCCAGGCGACGGTGTCGGAGATGTACTGCGGGGTGATCGGGTCGAGGAACTCGACGCCGATCGGCAGCCCGAGCGAGAGCACCTCGAGCAGCAGCGCGCGCGCCATGTGCAGGCCGGCGTTGACGTCGACCGAGCCGTCGAGGTGCGGGTCGTTGATCAGCCCCTTCCAACCGGTCGTCGTGCGCGGCTTCTCGAAGTAGACGCGCATCGCGATCAGCAGATCATCGCGGCGGCTCGCGGCAACCTCGGCGAGCCGCCGGGCGTACTCGAGCGCCGCCTCGGTGTCGTGGACGCTGCACGGCCCGACGACGACCAGCAGCCTGTCGTCGTGGCCGTCGAGCACCGCGGCGACCTGCTCGCGCCCGGCGATCACGGTCCGCTCGCGCTCGGCGCCGAGCGGCTGCTCGGCGAGCAGCTGCGCGGGCGTAACGAGCGGCACGGCGCGCTCGATGCGCTGGTCGCGGACGTGGTCGCGGCCGGTTGTCACCCCCTCTGTCATTCCGATCATCATGTCGCTTCTCCAGCTCCTTCGAAGTCCTGGGCCGCCTGGCGGGCGGCGGATGCACGGGCGTGGGCTATCGGCGTCCGACTGGGACCGCTCGGCCGACGGCAGGGGCTGCCGCTGCCGGACGCCTAGCTAAATCGCCAATAGGACTCGCAGGCACGCCGAAGGACGCCCGGGAGGGCGGCTGTGCTGGTCGGCGTGGCGGTGCGGGCCATCGAGCTACTTGTAGCAGGCGGCGCAAGGCGCGGCAAGCGGCCCGCTCGCTAGAGGAGCTCGTCCAGCGCCGCGACGAAGCGCTCGTTCTGATGGCGGGTCCCGAGCGTCACGCGCAGGTTGCCCCCCCTCCCGAGTGCTGCACCGGAGCGGACGATCACGCCGCGCTGGGCGAGCCCGTCGACGATCGGCGCCTCCTCGCGCTCGCCGAGCCCAACCCAGACGAAGTTCGCCTGGCTGTCGGTGGTAGGCAGCCCGCGGTCCTCGAGCTCGACCTCGAGCCATGCCCGCTCGACGACCGTCGCCTCGACACGGCGCGCGACCTCGTCCTGATGGCGGATCGCCTCGGCGGCGGCCGCCTGGGCGAGCGCGTTGACCGAGAACGGCTGGCGGACGCGGTCGACGGCGAGCCGGAACTCCTCGGGGCCGAGCGCATAGCCGGCGCGCAGGCCGCAGAGGCCGTAGACCTTGGAGAAGGTGCGCAGGACGATCAGGTTCGGATGCCGCGCGACCAGGTCGAGCGAGTCGTCGGGGTCCTGGAGCGCGTTGAACTCGACGTAGGCCTCGTCGAGGATCACCGCGACGTGGCGCGGCAGGTCCGCCATGAACCCGTCGATCGCCTCGACCGGCAGCGCTGTCGCGGTCGGATTGTTCGGGTTGCAAATCAGGACCAGGCGCGTCGCGGCGGTGACCTCGCGCGCCATCGCGGCGAGGTCGTGGCGCTGGTCGGCGTCGAGCGGGACCTCGATCGCTCGGGCGCCGGATTGGGCCGCGATGTGCGGGTAGATCGAGAACGACGGCCAGGCGTAGATCAGCTCCGAGCCCGGCTCGAGCAACGCGTCGGCGGCCGATATCAGGATCTCGCAGGAGCCGTTTCCGACGGCGACGCGCGCGATCGGCATGCCCGAGCGGTCGGCGATCCGCTGGCGCAGCAGGGTCTTGCCGGGGTCGGGGTAGCGGTTGAGCCGCTCGATCTGGCCTTGAAGCGCGCCGGCGACCGCCGGCAACGGTCCCCAGGGCGTCTCGTTCGAGGCCAGCTCGACCAGCTCGCCCTCGTGCTCCCAGGTCTTCGCCGCGGGGTAGACGGGGATCCGCTCGATCCGCGAGTTGAACTCGATGCTCACTGGGCGCCCTCGAGGTCGGCGCGCAGGCCGACGGCGTCGCGCAGGTAGACGTGGCGCGGCTCGGCCTGCGGGTCGGCGTAGGTGTGCAGCAGCACGCGGATCACGCGCGGCAGCGCGCCGGGGACGTCGATCTCACGCGCGCAGAGCAGCGGCACGCTCGACAGCCCGAGCCGCCGGGCGGCGACGGCCGGGAACTCGGCGTCGAGGTCGTCGGTGCAGGTGAAGATGCAGCTGACCATCTCGTCGCCGGCGAGTTCGTTGCGCTCGATCAGCGCGCGCAGCAGCTCGTCGGTCGCGCCGAGGATCGCCTCGGCGGTGTTCTCGTCCACGGTGGTGGCGCCCCGGAGCGCTCGCAGCCTCATTGCGCCGATTGTTTCAGCCGCTCGATCTCGGCCGGCGTGAGGCGGCGCGCGTCGCCGACGCCGAGGCGACCGAGGCGCAGCGGGCCGAAGGCGGTGCGGCGAAGGCCGGTGACGCGGTGGCCGACGGCCTCGAGCATCCGCCGCACCTGGCGGTTGCGGCCCTCGTGGATGGCAATCTCGATCACGCCGGGCTCGACGAGGTGGGCGCGCGCCGGCGCGGTGCGGCCGTCGTCGAGCTCGACGCCCTCGCGCAGCGCGCGCAGCGCCCGCTCGGACGGTCGCGGCGGGTCGACCTCGACGCGATAGACCTTCTCGACGCCGTAGCGGGGGTGGGTCAGCCGCTCGGCGAGCGCGCCGTCGTTGGTCAGCAGGATCAGGCCGGTGGTGTCGGCGTCGAGCCGGCCGACCGGGTAGAGGCGGCGGTCGGAGCAGACGAGATCGATCACGGTCGGCCGGCCGTGCGTGTCCTGGGCCGTCGAGACGACGCCGGCGGGCTTGTTGAGGACGTAGGTCTCGTGCGGCTCGGGCGCGATCGGCTTGCCGTCGACCGCGACGTCGCTGCTGTCGTCGACGTCGCGCGCCGGATCGGTGACGACCTTGCCGCCGACCGTCACGCGGCCGTCGGCCACGATCCCCTCGGCGGCGCGGCGCGAGGCGACGCCGGCGTGGGCGAGGTACTTGGCGAGCCGCATCGGGCAAGGCTCGCAGGCTGCGAGACTTGCCGCGTGGACCTCGAACGGCTCGACAGCCTGCTCGCCGAGCGCGGGCAGCCGGCATTCCGCGCCGCGCAGGTGTGGGAGTGGCTGGCGCGCGGCGCTGCGTCATATGACGAGATGACGAACCTGCCGGCCGCGCTGCGCGAGACGCTCGCCGCGGAGCTGCCGCTATCGACGCTGGCGCTCGAAACCGAGGCCCACTCGCGCGACGGAACCGAGAAGGCGCTCTTCCAGACCGGCGACGGCCGGCCGCTCGAGACTGTGCTGATGCGCTACCGCGACGGCCGCCGCTCGCTCTGCCTCTCGAGTCAGTCGGGCTGCCCGCTGACCTGCACCTTCTGCGCGACCGGGACGATGAAGTTCGGCCGCAACCTGACGGCGTCGGAGATCCTCGACCAGGCATTGCACTTCCGCCGCAAGGAGGAGGTCGACCACGCCGTCTTCATGGGGATGGGCGAGCCGCTGCTGAACCTCGACAACGTCCTCGCCGCCTGCGAGCGGCTGCCCGACGTCGGCATCCACCCGTCGAGCACGACGATCTCGACGGTCGGCTGGATCCCAGGGATCGAGCGGCTGACCGAGCGCGACGGGCCGACGATCCGCCTCGCGCTGTCGCTGCACGCGCCCGACGACGCGCTGCGCTCGGAGCTGATGCCGGTCAACGACCGCTACCCGCTCGCCGACGTGCTCGACGCCTGCCGCGCGTGGAGCGAGGCGCGCAGGCGCAAGGTCTTCGTCGAGTACCTGATGCTCGACGGAGTCAACGACCGCTACGAGCAGGCGGTCGCGCTCGCGGACCTTCTGCAGCCCCGCAACGCCTTCAAGGTCAACCTCATCCCCTACAACCCGACCGAAGCGGGGTTCCAGGGCTCAGGCCGTGACGCGATCGCCGCGTTCCGCGCCGCGCTCGAGCAGCGCGGGGTCCGGACGACCGTCCGCCTGACCCGCGGCCGCGACATCGATGCCGCCTGCGGCCAGCTCGCCGCGCGTGCCTCCGTTGACGGCGAGCCACGAGCCGCCCACGATCAGGACTAGGCCGGCCAGCGTGG
>DATABV010000108.1:0-5877 GCA_036259395.1 Thermoleophilaceae bacterium
GGCGCCTGGGCGCCGCCGCCAGCCGTGCCGCCGCCCGCGGGCGGCGGCGTCCCCGCGCCTGGCGCGACACGCTCGAGCGGCGCCTTCAGCATCGTCGCGAGCATGCGCTGGCCCGCGGGCGTCAGGTGGATCCCATCGGAGTAGGTGAGACCGCGCCGCCGGCGCGTCTGCGCGACCCAGTCGACGAGCACGACGCGCCGCGACCAGCGTGCCGCCGCCCTGCGCAGCGTCGCGGCGTCGTCGAGCGGCATGCCGCGGATCTCGCGCGGCGTGACGAGTCCGAGCGTCCGCTTAGGCCCGAGGATCCGCAGCGCGGTGCGCACATCGGCGAGCGCGATCGAGGCGTTCGACCCGAGCGCGATCACCACCACGCGCGGGAGCGCCCCACGGCGGGCCCGCGCGCGCAACACGTCGAGCCCCTCGTCGATCTGGCGGCAGCCGCGCACGTCGACGTCGTAGCCGACCGCCGCGGCCTCCTCGGCCGCGCCGAGCAGGACCGAGTCGCCGATCGCCAGCGGCGCTCGATCGAGGCCGGCGTCGGCGCGCGCGGCGAAGCGCTTGACCTTGCCGCAGGCCGCGTCGGCCCCGGCTGGCGCTAGCAGCGCGAAGGCCAGCAGGCAGCCGAGCGTGATCGTCAGCGCTCCAGCCGCTGTCCGCCGCCTGCCGTCGAAGCCTGTCGGGGATGCTGCAGCGGGCATCCGCCGGCCGCCGTCGAGCGCCGTTCGTCGCCACCGAGAAGCCACCGTGGCACTGTGGCAGAAGCCGCGGCCGCCCGCCTCGATTGAAACGCGGCGAGGCACTTGACGAGGAAGGCGGCTCTCGGTAAGTTCGTGTCTGCAATCCGGGGAGGGTTCCGGTCATTGCTCCCCCGAAGGAGGGAAGGGGAAGTGGAGAAGGTCTGCGCAGCTTGGGTATACGGACGCGGTCGCGGCGCCGAGCCGCGGTGTGAAAGGCCGCCGATCCCGAATGCCTTCGACAGCGCGCGGGCCGGCTGTGTCGTCGCGCCGAGGCCTCGATCTCGCCCGGGGTCTCGGCGCCCATAGCGACACAGGTGGGGCGGCTCTCGGCGCCGTCCCTTCACGAAAATTTTCCTCGCTTGTAAGACATAGGGCCCCGGCACGCGCCGGGGCCCTATGCGTTCCCCTGCCCACAGTCGCCGCCCGTCCTGAATAGGCGACCGCGTGGCACTCCCATTCCCTCCCCTAAGACCTCGGGAACGGGATAAGGACGCGACCTTACCCGGCACTTGCGACCCTGACAAGGGCCATCCGGGTGCGCTATCGGAACCGGTTTCGCGCGTCTGGCCGGGGCCCCGGCGGTGGTTCAGGCCGCGGCGGTCGCGCGCTGCAAGACCGGCCACGGCGCGTCGCCTGCTGAGCCGTCCCGGCGGGACTGCCGCCAGAGCTCGTCCGCGGTCGCCGGGGCAAGCGGGGCGAGCAGTTGGACGAGGAGCGCCAGCGCGACGGCAACGGCCTCTCGGTCGGCGCCGGCGACCTCGCCGCGCTGCTCGGTGACGCGCGCCTCGAAGTCCTTGATCCGGGCCAGCAGCTCGACCGCGTTGCGGGTCGCGCGATGCATGTCGAGCCGCGCGTGGTTCTCGGTGGTCCGGGCTAGGGCGGTATCGCACCAGCCGGCGAGCCGGCGGCGCAGCCCGTCGTCGGTCTCGATGCGGGCGGCGGGCGGCGCATCGCCCCAGCGCGACGCCGCAAGCTCGCGCAGCTCCGTGAGGAACCGCGCCGCGTAGCCGACGACGTCCTCGCCACCCCGGAAGCGCTTCGCGGGCGCCGCGGCGTGCAGCAGGGCGAAGCGCACGGCGTCCGCGCCATGGACGGCGATCAGCGTGGCGACGTCGTTGGAGTCGGCTGGCGGCTGGCCGCCTGTGGGCGTGACGCTGGCGTCGCCCTCGGCGGAGTTGAGGGCCGCCGTCGCTGCAGCGGGCGCCGTCCCGTTCAAGCTGGGTCCTGTCGGCTCGGGATTACTCGCGGGAGCGCCCTGCTCCGGCAGGCGCCGAACTGGGAGCAACTGGAACGCTCCCGCCGCCAGGACCGGCCCGAGCGGCTCGCCGCCCGGCAGGTCGAGGCCGCCGACGTCGCGCAGCGCCTTGGCGACGGTGCGCAGGTCGAGCAGCGCGACATCGCTGTCGGAGCCCGGCGCGGCGACCGTCGTCGCCGGCAGCCGGCGGCCGAGGCCACTGACTGCATCGGACGGCGCCGCCTCGCGCTCGTCGGACGACAGCGCTCCGACCAGCGCGCTCAGCGCCGCCGCGAGGCGCGGATGCACGCCACCCGCGGCGCGCCAGTCGTCGCCCTCGGCAAGCGGCATGTCGCCGGCGGCGAAGTGGACTGTCGGCGGGCCCTTGTCCCTCTTCGAGTCGACCGACCAGCCGGCCGCCGCGAGCTTCGACAGGCTCTGCTCGAGCTCACTGCCGGAGTCGCCCGGGTCGTCGACGTGCTCGAGCAGCTTGCGCTGGCCGGCGAGCGCCGCGTCGCTCCAGCCGCTCAGCTCCTCCAGCCGCCGCTCGCTCTCCTCGTGCAGCTTCCCGCTGCGCAGCCGCCAGCCCTTGCCCTCGCGGTGGTAGATCAGCCCCGCGCCGTCGAGCCGCTCGAGCAGCCACTGCGCCCAGCGCTCGACCGCCGGGTCGACACGCCGCGCGGCCCCGCCGCCGATCGCCAAGCCGCCTGACGGGTCGTCGTCGCCGCCCCCAGCGTGGACGAGCGCCACCTCGTCGCCGACAGCACGGCGAAAGCGCACGTGCGCATCGGCGATCGCACGGCAGCGCAGGCTCGTGAGGTCGAGGTCGCCGCCGGCGGCGGGACAGAGAGTGAGTACGTATTGGTCGTTTGACACGTGAGGCGATCCGGTCACCGGCAGACCCGGCTTTTTGGTGAGTACGCCCGACGGGACTCGAACCCGTATCTGCGGCTTGAAAGGCCGCTGCTCTTAGATAGGCCGGATTGGGTATCCGGGTGTTCGAACGGCCTGTGAAGGCATCCCGCCACCGACACGAAGTCGGCTAGAAGGCTGGCATTCGAGACCCGGGTAACCCCAGGGACTACCCATGTACCGATTGAGCTACGGACGCATGATTGGTGCTACGGAACTCCCTCCTGTTCCTTCCCTCCGTATGGCCACACTACCTAAGCGGCCACCGCCGAGTCAAGGCCCGTCAGCGACACGAAGTTGCGCAAAATGACCTTGCCCTCCGGCCTGAACTCGACATGCGCCTGGAGGCCGTAGGTCGGCCGCTCGGCGTGACGGATTCCCTCGGTGTGGCAGTGGTCGCCCCAGGCGATCCGCCGGAAGCCCTCGGGCACGTCCATCAGCTGGTAGCGATGGCGCTCGAACAGCAGCGCCGGGCTCTCGAGCTGCTCGAAGAGCGCCTCGTCGCCGTCCACGTGGACCGGCGTCTTGCCGACTGCGTGCTTGCAGTCCCCGATGCCGACGCCGTGCGCCTTGCCGATCAGGTGCATCCCGCCGCAGATGCCGAGCAGCGGCACCTCGGTGCGACGGATCAGCTCGAGCTCGGTCTCGTAGACGTACGGCGTCGTCGACGGGACGTCGGTGCCGGTGAGCACCACCCCGTCGAAGCCGCCCTCCTCGGCCATGTCCGGCGAGAGCTCGCCGAGCGAGACGATCGTCGTCTCCGCCCCGAGGCCCTCCAGACGGGCCGCCAGTACGTCCGTCGAAAGGCTCCCGTTGTCGACGATCATGATCTTCGGCACTTGTGCTCCCCTCCTGAGCAACTTGCTTTCCGTTTCCTAGCCGGAGCTGCTGACCCCGGCCATCGGTCTCTCCGCCCGGTCCAGTGCGACCGTCCCGGTCGCCACCAGCCGAGCCGTGCCCGTCATCTCGAGCACCCGCTCGCCTCCGTCCCAGCGGACGTCGATCGCGCCGCCCGGCTGGCGCACGCGCCCGCCGTTCAGCGGCCGCCCGAGCACCCGCTCGGCGGCGATCGCCGCCGCCGCGGCGCCGGTCGCGCAACCCAGCACCGGCCCGACGCCGCGCTCCCACGGCGTCACGGTCAGGCCGCCGTCGTCGTCGCGCGAGGCGAACATCACGTTGGTCCCGCCCGGACGCGCTGCGCAGAGCGCCGCGCCGGCGTCGTCGAGCTGCTCGCCGGTCGGGCGCGGCCCGAAGACGACGAGGTGCGGCGCGCCGATCAGCATCTGCACCAGCCGGCGGTCCTCGCCGACCTCGACGACCGGGTCGGCCGGCACCGGCATCTCGGCGCGGAAGGTCCAGGTCTCGCGGTCGAGCAGCACGTGCTGCGCGGTGCCGCCGCCGCTGGTGATCGTGACGGACTCGCCCTCGCGCAGGTCGTCGCGCTCGGCGATCAGGGCCGCCGCCGCGCGGGCGCCGTTGCCGCACCACTGCGCCTCCGAGCCGTCGGCGTTGAAGACGCGCATGTGGTGCATCGGCTCGCCCGGCGAGCCCTCGATCAGGATCAGCCCGTCGCCGCCGAGCCCGCGCGTGTCGTCGGCGATCCAGCCGGCGAGCGACGCCGCGCCCGGCTGCGCCTCGATCACCACGTACGAGTTGCCCTCGGCGTAGTACTTGCGGAACTCGAGCCGGTCGTCGCTCACAGTGGCCTCGATCCGTTGCGCGACGCGAGGTCGGCGGGCCGGGTGGCGGCGGCCGCAGCCGCGCCTGCCCGGTCCGCCGTGCTCGCCCCTCCCGCCAGCTCCGCTGTGCGGCCGCGTCGGTCGTCGAGCCACGCGTCGAGTCGCTCCAGGCCGGCCGCCAGCTGCGGCGTAGCGACGCCGAGCCGCAGGAAGCCCTCGCTCTCGTAGCAGACGCTGCCTGGCGCGAGCAGGACACCGGTGTCGTGCACCAGCTCTGCACAGAAGTCGAGCGTCGGCACGTCGTGACGCAGGCGCGGGAAGAAGAGGCCGCCGGCCGGCGGCGCGGTCAGCTCGAAGTCGTCGCGGTGCTCGTCGAGCCAGCTCGTCGCCAGCGCCGCGCCGTCCTCGGTCAGCGCCCAGGTCCGCGCGAGCACGGCGTCGCGGTGCTCGAGCGCCGCCAGCGCCCACTGCTGGTCGCGCGAGCCGGGGTTCAGCGACGTGTACTTGCGGAACTGGCGCGCCTTGACGACGAGCTCCGGGTTGGCGACCAGCCAGCCGATCCGCAGTCCGGGCAGCGCGTAGGACTTGCTCATCGAGCCGATCACGACCAGGTTGTCCTGGCCGTCCCAGGCCGACGGCGGGTGGTGCGAGCGCATCTCGCGGAAGACCTCGTCGACGACGAGGTGGACGCCGAGCGGCGCCAGCCGGCGCGCGAGCTCGCGCAGGTCGTCGGGCGCGACGGTCTGGCCCGTTGGGTTGTGCGGGACGTTGAGCAGCACGACCTTCGTGCGCGGCCCGACGGCGTCCTCGATCGCGCCGAGGTCGATCGCGAAGCCGTCGGTGTGCTCGAGCTCGACGAAGCGGACGCTGGCGCCGGCGCCGCGGGCGAGCTCGTAGAGCGGCTGGTAGGCGGGCCAGAGGCAGACGACCTCGTCGCCCGGCTCGAGCAGCAGGTTGTGCAGGATCAGCAGCGCCTCGATCGCGCCGACCGTGACCATCACGTTCTCGCGCGCGGCCGGCGGGTTGAGCGCCGCGATCGCGTCGCGCAGCTCGGGGTAGCCGGACGAGGGCGTGTAGCCGACCTCCCAGTCGGGGGCCGGCGGCTCGCCGACGATCTCGGTCAGCTCGGCGGCGGTCATCGGCTCGGCGCCGCTGAGCGCCAGCATCAGCTCGCAGCTGAACTCGTAGTCCTCGAAGAACTCCTCCTGGCGGAAGACCGCGAGCTTCATGCGACGGCTCCCTGCGCGCTGGCGCTCGCGGCGCCCGGGGCGACGGCTGCGCTGCCCGCGGTGGCCGACGCCGCGCCGGTCACGGC
>DATABV010000109.1:0-8831 GCA_036259395.1 Thermoleophilaceae bacterium
GTAGTCGAGGAACTTCTTGTTCCAGTAGATCCGCGACATGCGCGGGCGCTTGAGGAACTCCTCGCGCATGATCTCGTGCCAGAGGTCGTCGACCTCCTGGACCTTGGTGAAGAAGCGGTGGCCGCCGAGGTCGAAGCGGTAGCCGTCGCGGACCTCGGTCTTGGCGATGCCGCCGACCTGGTCCTCGGCCTCGAAGATGATCACCGGAAAGCCTTGCTTGGCGAGCAGGTAGCCGGCCGTCAGGCCGGCAGGACCGCCCCCGAGGATCAGGGTCGGGGTGTCGCGCAGGCCGGGCGTAGCCGCCTCGGTCGCCTGGCTCGTGCTGGTCGGGCTCTCGCTCATCCGGTCTCGCTCGCTTGTCGGAGGGTCGCTGTCGTCTGAGGTCTAGTCAGCGGTCTTGGTGTAGAGGACGCCCCGCACCCCGATCCGGCCGGCCCGCCGGTAGAAGGGCGGGACCGCGCCGTCGAGCTCGAAGCGGTCATCCAGCTCGAGCGCCCGTCCCCACTGGGCCGCCCTGCGACGGACCGTCTCCGTCCAAGGGGCGTCCCAATCGCCGATGTTCGTCGTCACCGGATAGACGAGCAGCACTCGCTGAGAGCGCGGCAGCCTATCAAGCAGCGGCTCGAGGTTCTTCTCGGGCGTGGCAGCCTCGAGACGCTCCTGGACGTCGCGCCAATCCATCACTCCCTTGGTGTCGACCTCGCCGAGCTGGGTCGCCTCGACGAGGTCCCCCTGGAGGCCGCCGGGGAGGTGGTAGTGCATCAGCGGCGCCTGCTCCGGCTGCAGCGTGACGACGAGGTCGCCGGGCTGCAGGGTGCCCTGGACGGCGGCGGCGAGGTCGGCCGCGTTGGACTTGTTCTCGAGCCCGCCGCTGCGGGTCACTCCCCAGATCCCGAAGACGATCACGAAGGCGACCAGTCCGAGGGTGCCGGCGCGGGCGAGCCCGAGTGCCGCGAGGATCAGCACCGGTCCGAGCGCGACGCCGAGGTAGCGCGTTGTCCAGGCTGGCGAGATCTGCGAGAACAGCCAGGCGACCGCGAGCGTGAAGACCCCGATCGCGATCGTCGCGTAGACCGCGCGGCGCTCACGATCGTCCGCGCGGCGGAAGAGGATCGCGGCGATCCCCGAACCCGCGGCGAGGACCAGCGCGACGGTGACCGACCCGCCTCCGAGCAGCGACTTCGACACCTGGATCGCGACGCCGAAGCGGGGCGGGTTGAGCCATGGGGCGCCGGTGTGGGCTGCCTGGTAGAGCAGGGTCGGGATCCACGGCAGGTAGAGCAGGAACGCGATGCCGAAGCCGAGCGCGGCGTCTTTGAGCAGCGGACCGCGCTCGTCGCTGCGGAACCAGACGAACGCGAAGGTCAGGACGGCGCCTGCGGTCGCGAAGATGCCCCAGCTGTGCGTGTAGAGCAGCGCCGCCATCACGGCGGCGAACAGCGGCAGGTAGCGTCGGTGGCGATAGACGAAGACGTGCAGGAAGGCAGCGGTCGCGACCAGGCTGAGGACGACCATCAGCGAGTACATCCGCGTCTCCTGCGCATACGCCGTCAGGAATGGGTTGACGGCTGCCAGCGCGGCGCAGATCAGGCCCGCGCGGCGGCCGAACAGCGACCAGCCGGCCCAGAGGCCGCCCGGGACCGCGAGCAGCGCGATCGCGACCGACAGGCCCTGGGTGTCGGCCGGGCTGTTGCCGACGAGCTCCATCCAGCCGTGCAGCAGCATGTAGTAGAGCGGCGGCGAGCCGTCCTGGCGCAGGACGCCCGGGATGTCGAAGAACGGCTGCCCGGCGATCCCGATCGACAGCCCCTCGTCCATCCACAGCGACGCGCCGAGGGCGCGGGTGCGCAGGTAGAGCGAGATCAGCAGGAGCAGGACGACGAGCAGCGCGATGCCGGCCGGGCTCGACACGAACGTCGCGACGCGCGGCGGAATCCGCGCCGAGACGCGCGCGAGCGGGCGCGTACGGGGGGCTGCGACGGTGGACATCGCGGGAAGCCTAGTCAGCGCGAGGACGCAAGCTCGGGGGTACGGTCGCTGGGCGCGACGCGCGGCGCGTCCGGCCCTGCCGCCGGGCAGGCGCGACCGGTGGCGTCCGCCCGCGGGGCGGTCCAGATCAGCCAGCGCCCGTCGGCGGCAACCTGGCGGAAGCGGTCATCGGTGACCTTGATCACCAGCGGGCCCTCGGGGATCGTGTGGGTGCGAAACGCGACCCCCGGAGCCGGCGTCCCCTCGAGGGCCCGCACGTCGAGGCCGTGGACGCCGAGCTCGTAGGCGATCATCTGGGTCTGGAAGGGGCCGCTGTAGACGGCGCCACAGGCGAGCAGACGGTCACGGCCGCCGGCGACCGCGACGGCGTCGTCGAGCGTGTGGAAGAGGCTCGCCTCGTAGCGCAGCTCGTCGAGCGTCGCGTCGATGTTGTCGGCCTTGTCGCGGACGACCGGCCAGCCGACGACGAGGCCGAGCGCGAAGGCGACACAGGCCGCGGCTATGCCGGCCCGCGCGTTGCCGGCGATCCGCTCGCCGAGCAGCTGGATGCCCTCGAAGGCGCGTGCGACGCCGATCCCGCCCAAAACGCAGAGCGCAGCGGTCGTGACGATCAGATAGCGCTGGTTGCCGGCGTAGCCACCCTCGGTCATCGCGCTGACGAGCAGCAGCCAAGCAAGCCCGAGCCCGGCGATGAACAGGATCGCGCCTTGGCGACGCCGGCGGCGCCATGCGACCGCCGCGGTCAACATGCCGATCAGGCCGGCGGCCTCCAGCGCCCAGACGGTGCGATGGTGGAAGCGCTCGACGACCTCGAGCCCCGGGTGCTCGGCGAAGGCGGCGCTGCCGGGGTTGGGGTTGTTCGCGCGCGTCGACGCGCGCAGGGCGTCGCCGGAGCCCCACAGCTCCGGCCCGAACCAGAGCAGCGGGATCAGCGCGGCGAGGATCGCCATCCGCAGGCGCAGCTCGGGATCCTTGAACCAGAGCCAGATCCCATAGAGACCGAGGAACGGCCAGACCTCCGGCCGCAGCAGCGCGGCGGCGAAGCCGAGATAGAGCGCGTGGTCGCGACGGCCGTCGAGATGCCGCTCGACCGCCCACAGGCCGAGGCCGGCGAGCATCGCCTCCGAGTTGCCGAGCGCCGCGTCGCGCACGTACTCGTAGGTCGTCGCCAGGAACCCCGCCGCGAAGACGCCCGCGATCCAGCCCGCCGGTCCCCGCCCGACCAGCCGCCGCGCGAGCCGGAAGGTCATGGCGAGCGCGAGCAGCCCGCCCGCGCGGGCGATCCAGAGCCAGAGGTAGGGCGCGACGTCGGCGCCGAAGAGCGCGAACGGCGTCGTAAAGAGCACCGGCAGCGGCTTCCACGACGGCCCGCCGGTCGTCACGAGATCCAGGTGGACGATCTCGCGGCCCCACATGATCCACGCCCACGGGTCGTAGGTCGGCGTCGAGGGAAAGAAGAGGCTGAGCGCGGATAGGGCCAGGCAGCCGATCAGCACCGGCGCCACCGGCGACGAGCGTTCCTCGGGCACGGTCAGACGCTGCTGGTCTCGAGGTGGGTCGCCTGGCGCAGGCGCGCCCAGCCGCCGTAGCGACTGACCAGGACGATCAAGCCGACGATCGTGATCGGGACGTAGAGGACGAAGCGCAGCAGCAGGAGGTACGTGACGGCGACCGAGCCGCTGGCGCCGAGCGCCTTGGCGCCAAAGGCGACAGCCGCGTCGAAGGTGCCGATCGAGCCCGGCGCCGCGGGCAGCGCGGAGACGAAGTTGGTCAGCGCGACCAGGTAGAGGGCACCGGAGGTGCTGATCTGAAGATCGATCGCCCGCGCGACCGAGAGGTAGACGGCGCCCTCGATCGCCCACAGCGCGAAGGTGACGGTCAGCAGTAGCAGTCCCTGGCGGTTCAGCAGCGCACGCGGCGCGTGGATCAGCGGGCTGACTATCTCGCGTATGCGCGCCAGGCCTCCGCGGCGATGGACCATCCAGAGCGCGACCGCGGCGAGCGCCAGTGCTGCGAAGCCGATCCCGGCGATCAGCAGCGGCTCGTCGGTCGGTACGACGTCCCCCTCGAGCACCAGGTAGACGGTCAGGACGAAGATGACGACGAGCGCGATCAGGTCGAGCAGGCGCTCGACGACGATCGTGCCGAGGATCTTGCGCTTGCCGGCGCCCGTCTTGCCGTCGAGCAGGACGACGCGCAGCGCCTCGCCGGCGCGCGCCGGCAGGACGTTGTTGCCCATGTAGCCGACCGTCGAGAGCCCGTAGCAGTCCGCACGCGAGGCCTCGATCCGGCTCTCCGCGAGGATCTTGTGCCAGCGCTCGGCGCGGATGACCGTCTCCAGCGCGTAGAGCCCGAGCGCGAGCGCCAGCCAGGCGATCGCGTCGCTGCCCGACGGGATCTCCGGAGCGTCCTGGTGGGACGCCCACCAGATCACCGCGCCGAGGGCGACGACGGAGAAGACCACCTGAAATAGCGCGAAGCGTTTGTTCATCGGTCGAGCAAGGGTCGCCTCGCGCCGGCCGCGCCGGCTTCGCGAGGATGAGCTTCGCGCAGCGGAACGGCACTGCACTGGACGGGTCGACGAGGCCGCGGCGGCTCGTCGAGAGGCGTCAAGGTAGCAGGCGCCGCCGCCGGATTCACTACTCTGCGCCGTCGATGACGACCCGCGCGACCCTCCTCGCGGCTCTCTGCGTGCTCGCCGCCGCTTCCGGCTGCGGCGACGACGACGGCCCTCCCTCGAGCCAGCAGCAGCCGGCCGGCGACACGGTCGCGATCACCGCCCCCGGCGAGACGGCACCGGCGCCAGGACCAGCGACGACGCTCGCGCCTGAGGACAAGCGCGGCCTCGCGCTCGAGTGCATACGCGACGAGAAGGGCATCGAGGCGAGCACCGAGGGCGACAAGGCGATCGCGATCGGCCCGGGCGGTGACGCTTCGCGGATCGACTTCTACCAGTCGTCGCTCGAGGCCGAGGCGGTCCAGTTCGAGGGCCGAGCCGAGGGCGCCGAGCAGATCGGCGCCGCGCTCTTCTACGTTCGCGAGCTGCCCGAGCAGACGCTGATCGACATCGAGGACTGCCTCAATGAGCAGTAGCCGGGACGGCGGGCCGCGCCTCAGCCGCCGTCGCCTGCTCCAGGCCGCTGGTGTCGCCGGCGCTGGAGCCGCCCTGCCGCTCGCCGCGGCGGGTTGCGGCCTCGGCGACGACGGCGCGGGCGACGGTGAGCCCGAGAACGTCGTCCTGCTGATCGTCGACACGCTGCGGCCCGACTTCGTCGGCGCCTACGGCGCGCCGCGGATGCGGACACCCAACTTCGACAGGCTGATCGCCAGCGGCCTGCGCTTCAACCGCGCATACCCCGAGGCGATGGTGACCGTCCCGGCGCGACGGTCGATCTTCACCGGCCAGCGGATCTTCCCCTATCGCGACTTCAAGCCGATCGCCGACCTCGGCATCAGCCCCGGCTGGACCGGGATCGACGACCTCGACCGGACGCTGATGAAGACACTCAAGGACGCGGGCTACCGGACGATCCAGGTGACCGACAACCCGCACACCGGCTTCACGCAGACCTACAAGCCGTTCCGGCTGAGCTGGGACACCTTCGTCTCGATCGAGGGTCGCACCGGCACGCGCAACCCGCCGGAGACCGTCTCCGACGCGGAGGTTCGTCGCTGGCTGCCGAAGGAGCTGCGCGACGACGAGCGCTACGTCGTGGGGATGAAGAAGAACCTCGCCAACACGGGCTACGGGCGCGACGACAGCGAGAGCGACGCCGCGCGCGTCTTCGGCGAGGCCGCGGACCAGCTCTCGGACGCCGCCCGCAGCGGCGAGAAGTTCGCGCTCGTCGTCGACTGCTTCGACCCGCACGAGCCGTGGAGCCCGCCGAAGGAGTACATCGACCTCTACGGCGACCCCAGCTACGAGGGCCCGGAGATCGGCGTGCTCGACTACGGCCCGGCGGGCTACATGTCCAAGGACGAGCTGCGGCGCGCACACGCCGACTACGCGGCCGCGGTCACGATGACCGACCGCTGGCTCGGAACCTTCCTCGACCGCTTCGAGGAGCTCGGCCTGGCCGACAACACGGCGATCGTGCTGCTGTCGGACCACGGCGTGCTGCTCGGTGAGCGCGGCTGGGTCGGCAAGATCCCCGGCGAGCTGCATCCCGAGATGGCCCAGGTGCCGTTCGCGATCGTCCACCCGGCCGGCAAGCGCGCCGGCGAGAGCAGCGACTACTTCGCCTCGACCCACGACGTCGCTCCGACGATCCTGTCGATGCTGGGGATCGAGCCGCCGCGCTGGATGAACGGCGCCGACCTGTCGCTGCTGCTCGACTCCTCCCGGGGCGCGGGCGAGCGGCAGCCTGAGGCGCGGCCGTTCCACTACGGCGGCATGTACAACCGCTACTACATCCGCACCGACCAGTGGGTGCTGCTCGGCGACACCCTCGGCGGGAACCGCCAGCTCTTCGACCTGACGCTCGACCCCGGCGAGTGGCGCGACGTGGCGACCGCCAGCCGCGCCAACCGGCGGCTCACCGAGGAGCTCTACCAGCAGGTGATCGAGGCGACGGGCGGCGAGCCGCTGCCCTACTACGACGACGAGAAGCTGCAGGCGCAGCTCGCGGCCGCGCGCGAGAAGGCCGGCTTCGTCGATCCCACCCCGTAGGGCGCCGCGTCAGGACTGCCGGATCGGCGCCAGGGTAAGGTCGGGGCCGACTTCGTATACCTCGACGGCGTTGGCGCCGTCGCGCAGGGAGCTGGGCGGGATCATGGCGGCGATCAGGTCCTGGTCGCCGTTGGCGAGCCGGAAGGTGTTCGAGACGGCGCGCACGGTGCCGTTGACCGCGATCGCGACGTCGCGCGGCTCGCCGCCCGTGTCGCCGGAGACCTCGCCGGTCACCCAGACCGGCAGGAACGGGCCGTCGACGTCGACGTCGTCGTAGGCGTCGGAGTCGGTCAGCGCGACCTCCAGCGAGCTCTCGCCGCTCACGGCGAGCGAGGAGACAGGGCGCCCGACGAGCTGCTGGTTGGGCCCGACGCGATAGATCCGGTCGGGGCCGTCGGCGCCGGATCCGAACAGCGCGACCTTGCGGTCGATCAGCGCCTGCTTGCGCGCGGCGAACTCGTCCGGGTCGACGCGCATCCAGTCGGAGAAGTCGCGCGGCCGAACCTTGACCTCGTCGCGCCGAGCGACGGCGTCGCTGAAGACCGACTTGCCGTCGGTCGGCTCGGGCAGGTCGATGTCGAGCAGGTCGGCGATCGTCGGCAGGACGTCGGTCGTCTCCACGATCGAGTCGTTCACGCGCCCGCGCCTCTGCCCCGGCAGCTTCACGAACAGCGGCACCGGAGCGATCGACTCGAGCGTCTCGGGCTTGGCGCGGCGGCGGTCGAAGACGCCCTGCTCGAAGGCGACGCCGTGGTCGGCGAGCACGACCACGAGCGCCTCGTCGTAGATGCCGACCTCCTTCAGGCGGTCGATCATCTTCTGGATCTCGAGGTCGGCGTAGCCGAGCTGCAGCAGATGACGCAGCTGAAGCTGCTGGACCTGCGTCTCGTCGGGATAGCTCTGGCGCGACAGGCCGGGGATCGGGTCGCCGGCGGCCGTGTTGTAGAGCTGGCCGGTCGGCAGGTACTTCCACGGCACGTGCGGCAGCAGGACGTGCTTGAAGTTCAGCGACGGGCGCTCGCCGCCGCGAATCGCGGCGATCCACTCGTCGAACTTCGCGCCGCGATCGGACTTCAGGTTGGCCAGCGTCTCCTTCCTGCCTTCCCGGTGCGTGTCGATCTCGCCGTCGTCGGCCTCGGCCTCGACCTCGCCGACGCCGGCCGCGCCCTCCTCGCCGCCGAAGTCACCCCAGGTCTCCGAGACCGAGGGCAGGTCGGACTCGATGTCGGGCGGCGCGACGACGTGGGCGTAGACGAGACCGAGGTCCTCGCTAGTTGATCCGAGGCGGCTGAGGAACGACTCGTCGAGGCGCTCGTCGTCGCAGAGGTCGCGCGGGCAGACCGTGGTGGCCTCCTCCGAGACGTTCATCGTGTGGCTCTTGCCGAGCAGCGCGAAGATGCTGTTCGGGTGCTCGGAGGACGTCGGCAGGACGCCCTTCTCGGGATAGTTGCCGTCCATGATCGCCGGGACCGCCTTGGCGGTCGCGTCGTAGATCGTGTGGGCGTTGGGGAACCAGGTTCCGTCCTCGGCCAGCTGGGCGAAGCCGGGGTAACGGACGGGGTCGACCGCTCCCTCGGCATCAAGCAGCGACGTCCCCGGCAGCTCGTCGAAGACGACCATCACGACCGGGACCGGCTTGATGCCGCCGATCGTCTGCGCCGAGGCGTCGTCGGCAAGCGTGATCTTCGACACCGGCGAGATGAACAGGAAGAGGATCAGGAAGACCAGCGGCGCCGGGCTGAGCACGGTCAGGAACGAGCGCACCGGCTCGGCACGCGCGTAGAGGACGGCGGCCAGCGCGCCGAGTGCCAGCGCGAGCGCGATCAGCACGAAGTCGCTCGCCCCGACGGCGTCCTTGAGCGCCTGCACGAAGACGATGCCGGCGAGCAGGGCCATCAGCACGAGATGCGCACCGCGGCGCGCCGCCGAGCCGGCGAGGCCGACCAGCAGCTCGATCGCCAGCAGCAGCGCTGGCGGGACCAGCACCAACAGCACGCCGAAGACGATGATGTCGGTCGCCGTCGAGCCGCGCGCGGCGAAGAACTCCGGGTTGTCGGAGAGCAGGTCGAACAGCGGCTGGGCGAGCGCGAAGGCGGAAAGGACCGCGAGATGCAGGAACGACAGCAGGACCGACGGCGGCTGCCGTCGAGGGGGATCGTCCCCCGTCCGCTCG
>DATABV010000110.1:0-4969 GCA_036259395.1 Thermoleophilaceae bacterium
GCGAGCGTGAGCCGCCGGGCGGAGGCCTCGTGCTCCATGGCGGAGGCGGTGCCCTCGCGATTTGCGGCAGTCGTCCGGAGAGCCCGGTAAACGCGTGTCGCGCGGATGTAGACTCGCCAACCCCGAGGACGAGGCCCCGCGTCGAGCCCTCTCCAACCAATGTCTGCCGAACAGGTCCCGGAGGGCCGAGTACTTCCTGTGCGCGATCAGCTGGAGCCGATATGGGATCGCGTCCGCACGGAGATGCGGCGTGACGTCGCGGACTTCAAGTTCCACATCTGGCTCGACCCGCTCGAGCTCGTCGGCGTCGACCGTCAGACGCTCTTCGTCCGAGCCCCCGACCACATCCGATCGTGGGTGCGCGACCGCTACCTGCCGCTCGTTCGCGAGGCCGCCGAGCGCGGCTATGCCCCGGGCGCCGTGGTCGAGATAGTCGACGAGCAGTGGACGGCGAGTGACGGCGTCGGGGAGCCGCCGCAGACGGCAGCGCCAGACACCGACAGCGCGCTCAATCCCAAGTACACCTTCGAGCAGTTCGTGATCGGGAAGGGAAGCCGCTTCGCGCACGCAGCGGCGCTCTCGGTCGCGGAGATGCCCGGCCAGGCCTACAACCCGCTGTTCATCCACGGCCGGCCCGGACTGGGCAAGACTCACCTCCTACACGCGATCGGCAACTACGTGCAGCGCTATGGATCCGGCCTCTCGGTCCGCTACGCCACCGTCGAGCAGTTCACCAACGAGTTCGTCGACGCCTTACGCGCTCGTGACACGCAGGCGTTCAAGGAGCGCTTTCGCGGAGTCGACGTGCTCCTACTCGATGACGTCCAGTTCCTCGCCGACAAGGCGCGCACGGAGGAGGAGCTCTTCCACACGTTCAACGAGCTCCACGACTCGGGCCGCCAGCTCGTCATGACGTCGGACCGCAGCCCGGCCGAGCTCCAAGGAGTCGCCGAGCGCCTCAGCGAGCGCTTCGGATCTGGGCTGGTCGTCTCGGTAGACCCGCCGGACTTCCATGTCCGCCGGGCGATCCTCGAGAAGCGGGCGCGACTCGACGCCGTCGACGCCTCGCCTGACCTCGTCTCCGAGATCGCCGGTCGCGTCACGACGAGCGTGCGTGCGCTCGAGGCAGCGTTGATCCAGGTCGTCGCCTACGCCTCGCTGCGTGGAGAGCAGCCCACCCCCGACATCGCCCGCAAGCTGCTCGACAAACTCGGTCCGGACCGACGCACGGCCAAGCCGAGCGTGGACGATGTCGTCACAGCGACCGCCAGCCTCTTCGGCTTGACGGCCAACCAGCTCGTCGCGCGCGATCGGCGCCCCGACGTCGCCCGGGCACGCAAGGTTGCGATCTACCTCGCCCGCGAGCTGACGGGCAAGAGCCTGCCCGAGATCGGACGCCGGCTCGGAGGCCGCGACCACAGCACGATTCTCGCCGCCGTTCGGAGCCTCTCCGGCGACATCGAGCGCGACAGCGAGCTCGCGCAAGCTGTGGACAAGCTCAAGCGTCAGCTGGCAGCGCCAGCGTCATGACCGGCGGTGCTGCAAGACTCCACACTTCTCCACAGCTTGCGCGTGGCCTTGCTTCAGCTCTACCGCGGGCTATATCCGCTGCAATCAACATCTCCACAGCACCTATCCCTTCTAGAAATAGGTAGACCAGTTGAAGCTCGTTCTTTCACGTGATTCATTTCTCGAGCGACTCGGCGTCGTTGCCCGCGGCGTCTCGACTCGCAGCGCGATCCAGACGCTCTCCGGCGTCCTGCTCAGCGTGGAGTCGGGCTCGGCGGAGCTGCAGGCGACCGACACCGAGCTGGGCATCCGCGCCAACGTCGATGCCCAAGTCGAGCGTGATGGCGCCGTAGTCGTTCCCGGCCGCCTGCTGCTCGACGTCGCGCGGTCCTTGCCGGCGGACTCGGTCACGATCGAGTACCGCGCCTCCGAGCAGGACGTCGAGGTCAAGTCCGGGCCCTCCACGTTCCATCTCCGCACACTTCCGCTCGAGGACTTCCCGAAGCTGCCGGTCGCGAGCGCCGACGCCACGGTCTCAGTCCCGGCGGCAGCCTTCGTCGAGACCGTCGATCGCGTCGCCCGCTCGGCTTCCCGCGACGAGACCCGGCCGCACCTCACCGGCGTCCTCGTGACGGCCACCGGCAACACGCTGCGCATGGTCGCCACCGACTCCTACCGGCTTTCGGTCAAGGAGACACCGCTGGAGCATCCGCTCAGCGGCGACCTGGAGGTGAACGTTCCGGCCCGAACCTTGCAGGAGCTAAGCCGCATCGCAGCTGCCTCCGGCGCCGAGCAGATCTCGGTCTCGGCGCTCGAGAACCAGGTCGTTTTCAGTGTCGGCGACGTTGTCCTCTCGTCGCGGCTCGTCGAGGGTCGATTCCCGAACTATCAGCAGCTGCTCCCCGAGGCGTATGAGCACGAGCTGCGCGTGGACCGCGGCGAGCTGCTCGAGGTGGTCCGCCGCGTGAGCCTGCTCGCACAGAAGAACGCTCCGCTGCGGCTGTCCTTCGGGGAGGGGCAGCTGGAGGTCTCTGCCCAGACGCCGGACATCGGCGAGGCAAGCGAGTCGCTGCCGGTGCCGTTCAACGGCGAGCCACTGGCGATCGGCTTCAACCCGGAGTTCTTCCGTGACGGGCTCGACAGCGCCGAGACCGACGAGATCGTCCTCAAGCTGATCAGCCCGTTGCGCCCGGGCCTGATCCAATCCGGCGCCGACGGGGGCTTCATCTATCTCGTCATGCCGATCCGCCTCAACGTCTAGCCGCCTCGCCGTGCGCGTCACGGAGCTCTCGGCGCGCAACTTCCGCAACTACGAGCGGGCGGACGTCGAACTCGGCGAGCGGTTGTCGGTGATCGTGGGCCCGAACGGCGCCGGCAAGACGAACCTGCTCGAGGCTGTCTACTTCGGCTGCACCGGGCGGTCGCCGCGGACGTCGAACGACCGCGATCTGCTGCGCCGAGGCGCCCCCGCGGCGCGGGTCACGGTGACGACCGCCGACGCCCACGGCGGCGAGCATCAGCTCGAGGCCGCCTTCCAACCCGGCGAGCCGAAGCTGCTGCGCGTCGACGGGACGGCTGTGGACAACCTGTGGGCGACCGATCTGCGTCCGCTGATCAGCGTCTTCCTGCCTGAGCGACTGGAGCTCGTCAAGGGAGCCCCGGCGAACCGTCGTGCGCACCTAGACCAACTCGTCGCCGCACTGTGGCCGGCGCGGGCCAGCGCCCGTGCCGCCTACTCGCGCGCGCTCGCGCAGCGCAACGCGCTGCTCGGACGCATTCGAGCCGGTAACGCAGCGCCGGACTCGCTCGGCGCCTGGGACGCCGAGCTCGCGCGCCATGGAGCCGAGCTGATGACGGCTCGCGGTGACGCCGTCGGCCTGCTCGCTCCCCGTTTCACGGCTCGTGCCGCCGAGCTCGGCCTGTCCGAGCGCGCTGAGATCGCCTACCGGCCACGCTCGCAGGCGGAGGCGGCAGACGGCCTCGCAGCCGAGCTGTTCGAGCGCCGGGCGGCCGACCTCGAGCGGGGCTTCACCGCGCACGGCCCGCACCGCGACGACATCCGGTTGTCGCACGCGTCCGAGCCGCTGCGCGGCTTCGGCTCTCAGGGCCAGCAGCGGGTCGCCTTGCTCGCGCTGCTCTTCGCCGAGCGCGACCTACTAGCAGCTGAGCGCGATCGCCCGCCGCTGATGCTGCTCGACGACGTGATGTCGGAGCTCGACGCGGGGCGCCGCGGTCTGCTCGCCGACCTGCTGCGCGAGGGCGGTCAGGGCGTCGTGACCGCGACCGAGCTGGAGCACGTTCCCGGCCACGACGAGCCGGGAGTCACGGTCCTCCGGGTCGCAGGCGGTGAGGTCTCATGAGGCGCCGCTCGCCGCGACCGCTCGCGACCGCCCTCGAGCAGCTCGGCCACGCTGCGCAGCCGCCGACGCTGCTCGCGCGCGTTCAGGCGGCGTGGGCGGAGGAGGTCGGACCGGCGATCGCCGCCGAGGCCCAGCCCGTTCGCGAGCGCGACGGAACAGTGACGATCGCCTGCCGCTCGGCGGCCTGGGCGAGCGAGTTGGAGCTGCTCGCGCCGGAGCTTCGCGAGAGGCTCAACGGGGCTCTTGGCGACCCCGCGGACGGTCCGCTGAAGGAGCTGCGCGCGAAGGTCGGGAAACTGCCCTGATTTTGCCGCGATTTGCAGGGATTTTCGGCGGCGCCGAGCCGTCCGGCGGCGGCACTACTCTGCTAGTATTCGGGTCCGTAGTTACCGCACCCCGACGCCGCGTTCCGAATGCGCCGCGCCGGGGTCTTCTCATGTTTGACTGACGGAAGGCATCGCTTGGCGGACAACGGCAAGGCACAGAGCTACGGCGCGGAGGACATCAGCGTCCTCGAGGGCCTGGAGGCGGTCCGCAAGCGACCGGGCATGTACATCGGCTCGACGGGCATCCGCGGCCTGCACCACCTGATCTACGAGGTGATGGACAACTCGGTCGACGAGGCGCTCGCCGGCGAGGCGGATCAGGTCGACATCGTGATCCATCCGGACAACCGCGTCACGGTGACTGACAACGGGCGAGGCATCCCGGTCGGGATCATGGAGAAGGAGCAGCGGCCGGCCGCCGAGGTCGTGCTGACGGTTCTCCACGCCGGCGGCAAGTTCGGCGACGGCGGCGGCTACAAGGTGTCGGGCGGCCTGCACGGCGTCGGCGTCTCGGTCGTCAACGCGCTCTCCGAGCGCCTCGACCTGACGATCTGGACCGACGGCTTCGAGCACACGCAGAGCTACGAGCGCGGCACGCCGACGGGCCCGCTGACCAAGGGCGCGAAGACCGACCGCCGCGGCACGAGCATCACGTTCCTGCCCGACCTCGAGATCTTCGAGACGATCGACTACGAGTACGCGACGCTCGAGACGCGCTTCCGCGAGATGGCCTTCCTGACCAGGGGCCTGAAGATCACCTTCACCGACGAGCGC